>JBFZER010000425.1:0-4160 GCA_041306765.1 Spirochaetota bacterium
ATCTTGAGCTCGATCTTCTTGGCCGCCTCCTTGGCTTCCTTCTTGACGATGTTGAGCTCCGTGCGGAGCTTTTCGTTGGAGACGATCTTCTCCTGGATGCGCTTGGCGGCCTGGGGGTTGCGGCGGAGGAACTCGTCCACCCCCCGCTTCACCTCGTGGAGGATCCAGGGGCGGATCTCCGCGTTCCCCAGCTTGTTCTTGGTCTGGCTCTCGAACAGGGGATTCTGGAGCTTGACGGAGACGGCCGCGGCGATCCCCTCCCGCACGTCCTCCCCCCGGTAGGAGGCCTGGAAGTACTCGTTGACCGCCTTGAGGAAACCTTCCCGGAAATACGACAGGTGGGTGCCGCCGTCGGAGGTGTACTGGCCGTTCACGAAGGAGAAATTCTCCTCCCCGTAGTTGCCCGTGTGGGTGAAGGCGAACTCGATCTTGTCCCCCCGCCACCACCCTACCTCGTAGAGGGTGTCCTCTCCCACTTCGTCCTTCAGGAGGTCGAGAAGGCCGTTCTGGGAGGAGAAGTCGCCGCCGTTGAGGGACAGGGTCAGGCCGGTGTTGAGGTATGCGTAGTTCCGGAAACGCTTCTCCACGAACTCCATGTTGAAGGCGAAGTCCCCGAAGATCTCCGGGTCCGGCTCGAACTCCACCAGGGTGCCGTCGGGCTCCCGGGTGGAGGATTCCGCATGGGACTGGAGCCGGCCGCGCTTGAACACCGCTTCCATGCAGCGGCGGGAGCGGTGGGACACGACCCGGAACCGCGAGGACAGGGCGTTGACCGCCTTGGTGCCCACGCCGTTCAGGCCCACGGAGAACTGGAAGACCTCGTCGTTGTACTTGGCCCCGGTGTTGATGATCGAGACGCACTCGATCACCTTTCCCAGGGGAATGCCCCGGCCGAAGTCGCGAACCGCGACCTTGCCGCCCTCGATCCGGACCTCGATCCTCCGGCCCGCGCCCATGATGAACTCGTCCACGGCGTTGTCCACCACCTCCTTGAGGAGGATGTAGATGCCGTCGTCGGGATTCGTGCCCGTGCCGAGCCTTCCTATGTACATCCCCGTCCGCAGACGTATATGCTCCAGGGAGGAAAGGGTCTTGATCTTGGATTCGTCGTAGTCGTGCCGGCCTGCCATGGCTGGGAGTGTAGCAAGATGCGGGACTTCCGGCAACAACGGAGCGCTTCGGAGGGGTCCATGGCAACGGAGGGAAAGCGCTGGGGTACGGCGGCGACCGTGCTGGCTGCGGGAATGCTCTACGGCACCACCGGAACCGCCCAGGCCCTTGCGCCGGAGGGGGCGGATTCCGCGTCCATCGGCCTGGTCCGGATAGCCCTGGGCGGACTGGCCCTCCTGCCCTTCGCGGCGGCCCGGGCGGGAGGCATCCGCCCCCTGGTCCGGGGCTTCTCGCCCTGGGTGCTCCTGGCCGGGCTGGGACTGGCGGGATTCCAGGCCCTATTCTTCCGGGGCGTGATCGCCGCGGGGGTGGCCCTGGGCACGGTGGTGGCCATCGCCAGCGGCCCGGTCTTCGCGGGAGTCCTGGGCGCCGCCGCCTTCCGGGAGCGGCTTCCCCCCGCCTGGTGGGCCTCCACGGCCCTGGCCGTCTCGGGCTGCGCCCTGGTTTCCTTCGGGAAGTCCTCCGCCCCCGCCCCGGCGGCGGGGATCGCCCTGGCCCTGGGAGCCGGGGCCGCCTACTCCCTCCTGGGTCTGGGCATCAAGAAGTCCGCCGGAACCATCACCTCCCTGGAGGCCGTGACCCTGGGGCTCCTGACCGGGAGCCTCCTGCTCGTGCCCGTGTTCCGGGCCTCCGGTTCCGGCCTGGGCTGGGTCCTATCCCCCCGGGGGCTGCTGACGGCAGCCCACCTGGGCCTCCTGACCACCGCGGTGCCCTACTTCCTCTTCGGCCGGGCCCTGGGCATCCTCCCCATGGGCTGGGTCTACACCCTGGGCCTCTCGGAACCCCTTGTAGCCGCCCTCCTGGGCATCCTCTACCTCCGGGAGTCCCCGAGCCCGGCGGCCCTTTCGGGGATCGCCCTGATGACGGCGGGCCTGGCGGTGTCGGGGGCCGCGGCGTCGGGCAACCGGGCGGCTGCCCGGAGCGTGAGCCCCCCCCGATCCACAACGGAGGGTACGGAGAGGAGCCTTTGAAGAAAAAGCCCGACAGGATCAACAGGATGAGAAGGGATCGAAGGTGCTGATAGCGAGCTATCTTATTTCCTTTCTCATCCTATAAATCTTTCTTAAATCCCGTTCATCCTGTCCATCGGTTCATTCCGAGGCTCGTTTGTCTCTGTGACCTCTGTGCCTCTGTGGTGAACTCCTTTATATAACCTCTTTCCTCTCCCTCCATTGCCTCAATCCTCTCCCTGGAGTACAGTATTCCTGCGAGGATGACCGTGGATCCCATATTCGACCGCTTGGAAACCCTTCTGAAATCCCTCTGGAACCAGGACCGGGACCCCTTCGCCGGCCCTTCCTCCGACCAGGGCCGGGTGCGCCCCTCATCCGGGGACTCGGACTACTCGGACGCCATGGACGAACTGGATGCATACCTGAAGGACGACCGGGAGGCCGAGGAGCGCCTGGCCCGGGAGCGCGCCCGCAGGGCGGAGGAGGAGGAACGCCGGGCAAGGTCGAGGTATTCATCCGGGACCGGCGGCAGACCCACCGGAGCGGATCCTTCGGTCCGGCTTTCGGCGGACTACAAGATCCTGGGCCTTTCCTTCGGAGCCCCCATGTCGGAGGTCAAGACGGCCTACAAACGCCTGCTCAAGCAGCACCACCCGGACCGCCACGGCGCGTCCCCGGAGGCCCAGAAGAAGGCCACCGAGTTCTCCGCCCGCCTCAACGAAGCTTATGCCCGCATCGAGACCTGGGTCTCCACCGGGAAAATCCCCGAATGACGGAAACCCGCATGCTTTGCAGTCAAGCCCGCCCGGGATACGCCGAAAATCGTAGGGAGACCGTATGGGAGGGAGATACTAGATGACCCAGAATCCGCTGACGGCGTATCGGGAAACCCGCGTGAAGACGGCCAGCCCCGGCCAGCTCATCGTCATGCTCTACGACGAGGCGGTCAAGCAGTGCGACATCGCCCTCGAGATCTTCGGGAAAGACTTGAAAAAGCATCCCCAGTACATCGAAGGGGCGCACAAGGCCCTTTCCAAGGTCCAGGACATCATCACCGAGCTGACCGCCGCCCTGGACTTCGAATCCGGCGGGGAGATAGCCCAGAACCTCTTCGCCTTGTACCTCTACTTCAACCGGGAACTCCTTGCCGCCAACATCGACAAGGACGGGTCCAAGCTCCGGTCCATCCGCGACATGCTGGGCGAACTCCGGGGCGCCTGGGCGTCCGCCGCGGCCCAGACCGCCGGCAGCGGAACCGAAGCCCGAGCGGGCGTCAACATAGCCGGATAGGCGCGGAACCGTGGCCCTGACCGAAGCCGCCCTCGAGGAGCGCAAGGACCTGCTCCGGCGCTTCCGCGACCTCCTTCAGAAACAGCGCGACAAATTCCACCACTACCTCGAAGTCCTGGACCACCAGAAAACGGACATCGAGTCGGGGGACGTGGACGCCCTGGTGGCCCACGTGGAGCTGGAGCAGGGGATCGTCGGGGAGATCTTCGCATTCCAGAAGGTCATCGACCCCCTGGAAGACCTCTACCGGGCGGCCTACCCTTCCGCCGCGGAGGACGACATCCCCGCCCTCAAGTCCACCCTCGAGGACCTGAAGGCCGAGGTGGTCCAGCGGAACACCGAGAACCGAAAGCTCCTCAAGCAGAGGATGGAGATGCTCCGCCACGAGATCATGAGCGTCAACAGCCCCTACGCGAAGAAGAGGAGCGTCTACGCCGACGCCGGCGACGCGGGCCTGGTGGATATAAAAGGCTGATGGACTATCAGGGGTTTGCTTAATAATTCCAACAGGATTTACAAGATTAAGCAAGATTAACAAGATGAATTTCTAGAAAATAGTCCATCATGTTCATCTCTTCTTGTCTTGTTCATCTTGTTGGATCCATGAGAAAATCGCCTCCATGCTGCACCCTGTCACCAAGAAACAGAACAACTCCCGCATGTGCTTCGTCTGCGGGCTTTCCAACGACCACAGCCTGAAAGCCGCCTTCTACGAGACCGAGGCCGGGGAACTCGTGGCCAAGATCC
>JBFZER010000426.1:0-4467 GCA_041306765.1 Spirochaetota bacterium
TCCTTCGCGGGGTCCGCGGACAGGGCTTCGAAGAAATCAGGGTCCTCCGCCAGGCGCTCCAGGTCGGCGACGGCCATCGTTCCCAGTTCCGCCGCGCCCGGAACCTCCAGGGTATAGAGGCCCTCGAAGACGTTGTCGAAGAAGGCGTCGCAGCCGCCCAGCAGCAAAAGAGGGACGAGGAAGATGACTGCTAGCTTTCTGCTCATTCGAGCCTCCGGAATCAGATAGGAACGGTACGAGATAGTATATATCAGAATGGAGTTTTTTCCACGCTTCCGGGCTCATGGCCGGACGAATTCGGCCCGGGCGTCGGGGAATCCCAGGTTCCCGGCGCCGGGGAGCGCCTCGACGATCCGGCAGGATACCTCGGCCCCCGGGCGGCGCAGGGACTCCGGGACACCCGTCACCGCAAGCCGCAGGTACTCGTCCGAGGTTGCCGCGATGGCGGCAGCCCGGACAGCCGAGGCAGCGTCCGGTTCGGCGTCCCCGCGGGCCTCCCGGGCGGGGTCCGGGCCGGGCTGGTACTTGAGGTCGTCCCCCGCCGTTTCCGCCTCGCCCTCCTCCCGTCCGGGGAACTCCAGGATCGCCCGGGTGAGGCGCCCGACCGCGCGCTCCGCGTAGGCCCCCCGACCCCGCCGGCCCAGGTCCAGGAGGGCCTCGACCCGCTCGCCGGCCGTTCGCTCGGGCACCCGGGGCCGCATCCCGAAAGCCTTGGTACCCGGCCGGGGCGAGAAGGGAAAGGCGTGGATCCAGGCCAAGTCCAGGTCCGCGGCAAGGTCGAAGGTGGACCGGAATTCGGCCTCCGTCTCCCCCGGGAAGCCCGCGATCAGGTCCGCCCCCAGGAAGGGGTCGCCCTTGGCCGACCGCAGGTCCCAGACAGCCCGGCGCACGGTATCGGACCGGTAGCCCCGGCCCATCCGGGCCAGGGTCCCGTCGCAGCCGGACTGTACCGCCAGGTGGAGGTGGCTGCGCACCCGGGGCGAGGCGAAGGCCGCCAGGAACTCCTCGTCCACCCGATCGGGCTCCCAGGAGGAAAGCCGGAAGGAGACTCCCCCGGTCTCCCGGACCAGCAGGGAAAGGAGGCCCGCCATGGAAAGACCCCCGGACCGGTACTGGGAGAGGTTCACCCCGGTCAGCACGAGCTCCCGGGCGCCCCGCTCCGCCAGGGACCGGGCGCGGTCGACGACCTGTCCGGGGGCCAGGCTCCGGGAGGGACCCCGGGCCAGGCAGACCCGGCAGTAGGCGCAGCGATTGTCGCAGCCGTCCTGGACCTTGAGGGAGGCCCGGGAATGGAGCAGGAAGGACTCGGGGCGGAACGAAAAGGGATCGTGCTCCCGTCCCGCCCGGGCGTCCCGGCCCCGCAAGGCGGTCTCCGCCAGGTCCAGCCCCTTTTCCCAGGCCTCCGCCAGGTCCGCGGCCAGGAGGCCGACGTCGTCCTTGCTGCCCCCCGGGACCACCACCGTCCGGGGTCCCAGGGCCGAGACCTCCCCGGCGCCCAGCTCGGCCCAGCAGCCGGTCACCAGGACCACGGCCCCCGGGTTCGACCGCAGGGCCCTCCGGATCTCCCGGCGGGCCTTCTGCTCCGCCTTGCCCGTGACGGTGCAGGTGTTGACCACGTAGACCTCCGCCGGCCCCGAAAAAGGCGACAGCTCCGCCCCGGCGTCCCGGAACGAGGCGGCGAGGGCTTCGGTCTCCAACTGGTTTAGCTTGCACCCGAAGGTGCGGAAGGCGGCGCGGAAGGGCACGTCAGCGGATCATCTTGGCCACCCGCTCGCGGCCGAGCAGGGCGTCCGTCAGTCCGGGATTGATCTTCAGTGCCGCGTCGTAGGCTTCCAGGGAGTAGCGAAGGTCCCCGCCCATCTCCCGGGCGTAGCCCAGCCGGGCCCACCAACGGGCGTTGGAGGGCTCGAACTGGAGGGCCGTGCGCAGGGCGATGTCCGCGTGCCCCCAGCGGGAGATCCGGATATAGATCTCCCCCATGTACTGGTAGCTGGACGCCACCCGGGATCCCTCGGGGAGGGCGGTTACGTAGGCCTGGAACCAGCGCAGGGCCTGGTCGTTCCTGCCCAGGAAGAAGGAGGATTCGCCCAGGGTCTCCATGACCCGGGGGTCCTTGCGCACCTCGTCGTAGGCCTTCCGGGCGTAGACTTCGGCGTCCGCATAGCGCCCCAGGGCCACCAGGCTCCAGCCGAGCACCACGTAGGGTTCGATGTTCGCAGGGTCCTGGGAGATCTCCTGGAGGCAGACGACCCGGGACTCCTCGAACCTGCCCTCCCGGTAGAGCTTCAGGGCGTCCGGCCGGGCCGCCTGGGCCGGAAGCCCCGGGGCGAAGGCGCCGGACAGGACCAGGAGGACGGCCGGGAGGACTAGGCCGGGATCAGGAGGACGGCGCATCCGCCTTCTTCCCGGTCATGGTGCAGATCCCGTTGAAGCGGCAGCCCGTCTCCATCGTCACCTCCGGGGCCCGGATGTCCCCGTCCAGGGAGCAGGAGGCGAAGAGGTCCACCCTGTCCTTGGCCACCACGTTCCCCTTCACGGTCCCGCGGACGGAGACCTGGTTGGCGGATATCTCCGCCTCCACCACGGCCCCCGTGTCGATGTAGAGGTCGCTCTCCGAGCGGATCGTTCCGCTCACCCTGCCCTTGATCATCAATGGCTTCTTGAAGACCATCGTCCCCGAGAATTCCACATCCCCGGCGAGGATCGTATCGATCAGCTCTTCATTGACGGCGGATACCTGTACGTCTGTCATACCCCCGTATACTACGCCGCGGGGGCCGCCGATGGCAAGCCGATCCGGGACGCGCTTGTATCCCCGGGGCGATCGAAGTACCATGGGCAGGTGAAAAACAAGCTCACCCGCGAGCTGGCCGTCTGCGGCCTGGCCGCGGTCCGCGCCCTCCTGGACCGGCATCCCGAGCGGATCCGCCGCTTCTTCTTCGAACCCGGGCTTATGGCGGAATTCCGTCCCCGGCTGCGGGGCTTCGCCGAGCGCCGAGCCCTCTACCGCATGGTCCCCCCGGAGGAGCTCGAGCGCCTGGCCGGCACGGTCCACCACCAGGGCGCCGTGGCCATGATCGAAACCCCGGACCTTCCCGCCCTGGACGCCCCGGCCGCCTCGGGCTGGGCCGTCCGGGGAGAGCGGGTCCTGGTTCTGGACAACCTGGGGAACGACCACAACCTGGGGGCCGTCGTCCGCTCCGCGGCCTTCTTCGGCATCCCGAACCTGGTCCTCGCCGGGCCCTCCGCGTCGAGCCTGGTCACCACCAGCGCCTTCCGGGTGGCCGAGGGCGGCATGGAGTGGGTGTCGCTGTACCGGGTCTCCGACGTCGGGGAACTGGCCCGGCTGGCCGGGCCGTCCCTGCGCATCCTGGGGGCCGACCACCGGGGCGCCTCGACGGCCCGGGAAACCCTGTCCGCCCTGCCCGCGGGTCAGGCCGCCGCACTGGTCATGGGCAACGAGGAGACGGGGCTTTCCCCCGCCGCCCGGGCTTCCTGCTCCGCCCTGGTCCGCATACCCGGGGCGGGCGGACTGGAAAGCCTCAACGTCGCCCAGTCCGCGGCGGTCCTGCTCTACGAGTTGGCCGAGTCTGCAGTGTTCCGGCAATCCGGGGCAGCCGGGTCCCCAGCCCGGAAATCCGCCGCTACCCCCGTCCGGCAGCCCGGGCAACCCGGCCGACCCATTCCGGGTCGGCGGCAAGATCCTCCAGACTGACCGGCATCCGCCAGGTCCAGTTCGAATCCGCGATCGTTCCGGGCACGTTGACCCGGTCCGCCCGGGAGTCCCCGGAGGCGTAGGCCGGACAGAGGTCCAGGAGGTCCTGGAGCTGGACCACCAGGAGGACCGAGGATCCCGCGGCGAAGCGGGAAAGCACCCGGGCCCCGACGTCGGGAGACCAGGTTTCCGGCGCGGGAGCTCCGCCGTAGGCCGCCTCCCGGTCCGCGCCGGCGGCTTCGTGCTCCCACCAGTCCCGCATCGTCGAGGTGTCGTGCACCGAGGGAGCGCAGACCGTGAGCCTCGCGTAGTCCCGGGGCTCCACGTAGGGATCCCCGGGCTCGCCCCAGCGGCGGGTCCAGCGGGGTATCCGCAGGCCCAGGATGCCGAGATCCGCCAGCGTCCGGGGCACGCAGGGGGGAACGGCTCCCAAATCCTCCGCGCAGGGCAGCATGTCCGCCGCGGCCTTGAGCACCGAAAGCAGGCGGCGGCCGTGTTCCTCCCACTCCCGCTCGGACTCGGCGGCCTTGGCCCGGATCATCCCCTCCAGGGCCCCGCGTTCGGGGTCCGAGAGACTCGGCCAGGCGGAGGCGGCGTAGTGGCGCCAGGCCGGGGCGAAGGAGTCCGGGCCGAGGGGTATCAGCGCGCGGTCCCGCCACGCGGCCAGGAGGAAGCCCCGTAGGGCCTCCGCAGGAACCGCCGTCCGGATGTCCTTCTCTCCCCGGACGGAGGGTTTGAACAGGAAGAGGGGT
>JBFZER010000427.1:0-3219 GCA_041306765.1 Spirochaetota bacterium
GGAAGAGCACCCTGATCCGCTGCCTGAACGGCCTGGTTGCGCCGCCACCGGGGACCGTGCGGGTGGACGGCCTGGATCCCTCTCTCCCGGAAGAGCGCCGGCTGGTCCGCCGATCCCTGGCTTTAGTTTTCCAGTCCCCCCCGGACCAGATCGTGGCCTCGGTCGTGGAGGAGGACGTCGCCTTCGGCCTGGAGAACCTCGGGGTGCCCCGGCCGGAGATGGTCGGGCGTGTGGAGGCCGTCCTCGCCGAACTGGGCCTCCGGGACGAACGGACGAGGCCCACGAGGTTCCTTTCCGCGGGACAGCAGCAGCGCCTGGCCGTGGCCGGAGCCCTGGTCCTCAGGCCCAGGCACCTGGCCTTCGACGAGGCAACCTCCATGATCGATCCCTCCGGCCGCGCGGAGATCCTGGACAGGATGGACGCCCTGGCCGCCTCGGGTACCACGGTCATCCACGTCACCCATGACATGGACGAGGCGGCCCGGGCCCGCCGGGTCGTTGCGCTTTCCGAGGGCGGGGTGGCCTTCGACGGGTCGCCGGAAGAGCTGTTCCGCCTCGGGAACCTGGCCTCCCTGGGGCTCAAGCCGCCCCGGGCCTGGAGCCTGGCCCTGGACCTCGGTCTGGCTCCGAAGATCCGGGAGAGTCCCGAAGACCTGGGCCTTCGCGCCGGCCGGGCGTTCCACGTTGCCGGCGGGGGTTCGACGCCCCCCCCGAACCCCGGGGAGTTCGACGCCGGTCCGTCCTTCCGCTCCGGGTTCCCGTCCGGAGCCGAGGGGGCTTCCGGGCCGGGGATCTCCGGCGGCGAAGGTCCGGCCTTCCTCCTGGATGCCGTGAGCCTTCGCTACCTCAAGGGGACCCCGAACGAGCGCCTGGCGGTGGACGGCGCAGACCTGGAGGTCCCCCGGGGATCCCTCGTGGCCCTTGTGGGCGCCACGGGCTCGGGGAAATCCAGCCTGCTCCAGCTGATGGACGCCCTGGCCTTTCCGGAATCGGGCCGGGTGCTCTCCTTCGGGTCCGACACCTCGGACCCCGGGGCGGATGTCCGGGCTCTCCGAATGCGCTCGCCCCTGGCCGTCCAGCGTCCGGAAACCGCCCTGTTCGAGTACTACGCGGGCGACGAGGTGTCCTTCGGTCCCCGGAACCAGGGCTTCTCGGGGCCCGCCCTTGTAGCCCGGGTCCGGGACGCCATGGACGCCGTGGGACTGCCCTTCGCCGAGTACCGGGACCGCCCCGCCCGCTCCCTGTCCGGGGGGCAGAAGCGCCGGCTCGCCCTCGCCTCGGTCCTGTCCATGGAGCCGGACGCCCTCCTCCTGGACGAGCCGGGATCCGCTCTGGACCCCGTGTCCCGGGAGCGACTCATGGAACTTGTCTATGACTACGCCCGGAAAGGCCGGACCGTGGTCTTCGCCACCCATTCCATGGAGGAGGCGGCCCGGGCGGATCTGGTCGTGGTCCTGGCCGGAGGCCGGGTCCGGGCAGCCGGTGTGCCGGGAGTCGTGTTCGGAACAGGCTGGGACCCCGAGTGGGGCCTGGCTCTGCCCTTCGGCGAGAAGGTCGCCCGGGCCGCCCGGCTCGGGGAGGGCGTCCCGGCAGGACGCGGGGGGGCTTTGGAATGAGGAACCTGGAGTTCCTGCGGAACGTCTCGATCGGAATGTACGTGGAGCGCGATTCCCCGGTGCACCGCCTTTCGCCCGCGGCCAAGTACGCCTGGCTCCTGGCCGTGATCCTTCCGGCCAGCTTCGCCGGCTCGTCGGCGGTGGTGGGGACCCTGGCGGCCACCTGCCTCGGCTTCGCCCTCCTCGCCCGCATCCGTCCGCTGGCCCTTCTCCGGGGCTTCCTGCCGGTCCTGCCTCTTGTCGGGCTGGCCGCCTTCCTCCAGGTCGCGTTCACCTGGCCCCAGGACCGGAGCGCCGTTATCCTGGCGGCGGGACCGGTGTCCCTCACGGTGCGGGAGGTCCTGGCGGTGGTTTCCATGGCCCTGCGCTTCGCGACCATGATGCTGGCCCTGGGGCTCTTCACCTCCGTGATCACCGAGGGGGACACGGCCCGGGGCGTGGAAGATCTTTTCGCGCCCCTGGAGCGCTTCGGCTTTCCAGCCCGGAGCCTGGGACTCACGGTGGCGGTGGCCTTCCGGTTCATCCCCATCGTGGCCGGGGAGCTGGAGGCCATCGTCAAAGCCCAGGCTGCCCGGGGAGCCGACCTGGGTTCCCGCCGCGGGGGACCGATCCGGAAAGCCCGGGCCTACCTGCCCCTGCTGGTGCCGGTGACCATCCGAGCCCTGGAGCGCGCGGAAGCCCTGGCGGAGGCCATGGAGGCCCGGGGCTGGTCCTCGGGTCCCCGGACCCGGTACGCGGTTTCGGGGGGCGGGCGCTGGGATTTCCTTGTGAAGCTGGGCGCCCTGGCCTACGCCGCCGCCGCGCTGGCGGCGTCGGCTGCCCTGGGATAGGGTTCCTTCCCGGCTGCGCGAAAGCGGCCGGGTCAGGGTACGGCGGCCCCGATCCGGGGTCACCGGGCCCGATAGATTCTGCGGCGCCGGACGCGACCCCACGGGGCGCGATCCCGACGGGGACGCGGCTCTGAAAGGGGCGTGTACCGGCTCCGAGGAGGTGAAAGGTGGAGAAGTCTTCTGTTCGCGGCATCGTGGTGTCCGGCGCCCTGGGCGCCGTGTCCGTGGTCCTGGCGGTGACCCCCCTGGGGTACCTGCCCTGGTTCGGGGGTGCTTCCCTGACGGTGATGCACATCCCGGCCATCGTGGCCGCGGTGCTGGAGGGCCCCTGGGCCGGCGTGTCCGTGGGGCTCATCTTCGGTGTGACGAGCCTCGTGAAGGCCGCGGTTGCCCCGATCGGGCCCCTGGACCCCCTGTTCACGAACCCCCTGGTGTCGGTCCTGCCCCGGCTTGCGATCGGGCTGGCGGCCTGGGCGGTATACGCCGCCTTCCGGGGCAGGTTCCGTCCCGTCGCGGCGGCCCTGGCCGGGGCGGTCGGCAGTTTCGTGAACACGGCCCTTGTCCTGACCATGCTGGGCCTCACCGCCGCGGCCCAGATCAGCGGCGTGTTCGGGGTGGAGCCCGGCGCCCTTCCGGCCGTGCTGGCGGGGATCGCCGTATCCAACGGCCTTGTCGAGGCGGCGGCCGCCGCCATCTTTTCCGCGGCCATCGTGAGCGCCTGGAAGGGCATTGAGGACAGGTCCGGAAAGGCTCGCCTGTCCCGGGAGGAAGGC
>JBFZER010000428.1:0-4146 GCA_041306765.1 Spirochaetota bacterium
GAAGGAACACAACACGGGCCCGGGGAAGGACGATACCGGCTCCTGAAGAAACTATCCGAGGAGCCGGCCCCGGGATGCCGTCATGCGCCCAATCCGAACAAGAAGGGCACCAGGATCGGGACGGACAGGGACAACAAGGCTCCGCTGGCGAAACTCGCCGGCACGCTTTCGGGACCCACGCACTGCTCGATCAGAGGAAGTGTCACGTCCATGGCGGTGGCGCCTCCCGCCCCTATGGCCAGATGAGGATATCGTGTACGGGCCAGGAGGGGGATGGTGAGGAAGGCCAGGGACTCCCGGAACAGGTTGGCCAGGAAGGCGGCCGAACCCAGGACGGGGTTCCCCAGGTTCGCGATGAGGACCCCCGAAAGACTGTACCATCCGAATCCCGCGGTCAGGGACATGGCCTGCCCGGCGGGCAGGCCGAAGAGGGGCGCCAGGACCAGACCTCCGGCCAGGGAGCCGATCGCGGTGGCTACCGGGATCATCAGGGTATCGGGACGCAGGAAGACGGCCTTGAAGGACAGGCCCGATTGGGCGAACTGCATGCCCACGAAGAAGAGGAGGGCGTTCAGCACCCACCCCGTTATCGTCCCGAGGTCGATTCCCCCGAGGGGCGGCAGAAGAATCCCGACGAGTCCGCCGCCGGCCACGACGGACAGCAGGAAGAGGGAAGTTTTCAGCTGGGAGCCACCGCGGGAAGGCCTGTCCGAAGCGCCGCCGGCGGCCCGGCGCGGAGCGGCCGGAGCGGGCCTGCCGAACTTGAGCGCACCCAGGATCGCGTAACCCGCCAGGATCGCTGCCAGGGTTCCGACCTGGGCCGCCGCGGCGGCGGCGGCACCCAGGATCCCGATTTCCCCGATCCGGGACGCGACCTCCGGATCGTTCCCCGTTCGGAAGCCCATGACGAAGAGCAGGGCCCAGAGCGCGGTCTTTATGAGAAAGTCCGTGATCCTGGCAGGCGGAGCCAGGCGCAGCTTGACGCAGAGGGCGCCCCCCGCGAGGAAGGCCGTGAGGACCAGGATTTGAAGGATGCTGTCCATGGCGGCAGTATATCGGTAAACGGTGGACGGTGGACAGTGGACGGGGGACAGGGACAGTGGACGGGGGGCGGGCGGGACTCTGGACCAGCGGTCGCATCCTATCCAGATTCCGGTTTTGTGCCGCGAGTTGTCTTCAATTCTGTTTACTGTTCACCGTCCACTGTTCACCGTTATACTCCCCCCATGCGCCGATTCGACACCCCGGTCCTGGAGAACCGGGAACTCTGCCGGGACTATCGCAGGCTGAGCTTCGCCTGGCCCGGGGACGCCGGACTTCCCGACCCCGGGCTCTTCCTCACCGTCCGGGCATCGGCGGCTTCGGATCCCCTCCTTCGGCGGCCCTTCGCCTTCTCCGGGTACGACCCCGGTTCCGGAAGCGCTTCCTTCATCTACCAGGTCCGGGGCCCGGCGACGCGGCTTCTGTCCGCCCTGGGCCCCGGGGCCTTTCTGGACGTCCTGGGCCCCCTGGGCAGGGGCTTTCCGGATCCGCCCCCGGGAAGCCGTCCGGTGCTCCTGGCCGGAGGCATCGGCCTGGGCCCCCTGCTCTACGCCGCCCGGGACCTGGGACTGCGGGCGTCTGCGGGCGGTTGGGAGGCGCCCGTCCTGGCCCTGGGGTTCCGAACCGCGGCGCAGGTTCCGGACATCGAGCTTCCCGAGGGTACGGCGATTTGCACGGACGACGGATCCGCCGGATTCCGGGGCACCCCGGTCGACTGGGCGGCCGGGGTCGATCCCGGGGGGAGATACGGCCCGGACGCGGGCCCCGTCTACTACGCCTGCGGCCCTGCGCCCATGATGGCGGCCCTGGACAGGCTGGCGGCTTCCCGGAGCGCTCCATACTGGGCCGCCGCGGAGCAGTGGATGGCCTGCGGCGTGGGGGCCTGCATGGGCTGCGCGGTCCGGCTCAAGGACGGCTCCTTCGCCCGGGCCTGCGCGGACGGTCCCGTCTTCGACGGGGCCTCGATCGACTGGGGGGCGATGTGAATCCGGACCTCTCCGTACGGATCGGGGACCTTGTCCTCCCCAACCCCGTCGGGGTCGCCAGCGGGACCTTCGGGTACGGCTCGGAATACGAATCCCTCCTGGACCTGGACTCCCTGGGCGCCCTGTACACCAAGGCCGTCACGCCGGAAAGCCGGCCCGGGAACGACGTCCCCCGGATCGTGGAAACCCCCTCGGGAATGCTCAACTCCATAGGCCTCGCAAACCCCGGGCTGGACGCCTTCGTCCGGGACAAGCTTCCGGAGCTCCGCACCCGGCGCTGTCCGGTCATCGTCAACGTCGCCGGAGCCTCCGAGGGCGATTACCTCCGGGTCCTGGAAAGGCTGGAAGCCGAGGACGGCATCGCGGGGTACGAGATCAACGTGAGCTGCCCCAACGTATCCCACGGCGGCTTGGCCTTCGGGACGGACCCCGGCCTGGTTGAGCGGCTGACCTCCCGTCTGCGCGCTTCTCTCCGCCCCTCCCGGGACCGCCTCGAGACCTCCGGCCCGGGAAGCGCCGGCCTCCGGCCCCTGATCGTGAAGCTCTCCCCCAACGTGACGGACATAGCGGAGATCGCCCGGGCCGCGGAAGCCGGCGGCGCGGACGCGCTGTCCTGCATCAACACCCTGGTGGGCATGGCGATCGACGTGGAGCGGCGCCGGCCCCGCCTGGCCCGGGGCGCCGGGGGGCTGTCCGGTCCTGCCATCCGGCCCGTGGGGGTGGCCTGCGTCTGGAAGGTCTCCCGGGCGGTCCGGATCCCGGTGATCGGACTGGGAGGCATCCTGGAGGCCCGGGACGCCCTGGAGTACCTCCTGGCCGGGGCCGTCGCCGTGCAGGTCGGCACGGGGAACTTCCTGGACCCCGGAACCGCGGGCCGGGTCCTGGCGGGCATCCGGGACTGGATGGTCCGGAACGGGATCGGCCGGGTCGAGGAAATCCGGGGGATGCTTGAATCCTGAACCGGTTTAACCGGTTCCTAACTGAATCCACGAACAGACCTCATCTTGCTCCCGTATGGTATGCACGGGTTCCGGAAGGCCCCACAGCATCCCACGGGAGGAAACGTATGAAGAAGAGAATCGCGATCGCCGCGCTGGCCCTATTAGCCGTCGGCGTCTATGCCCAGGGCATGTTCCCCTGGATCGACAAGGTCAGCGACGACAAGGACAAGATCCTGCCGGGCGTCAACCCCGCGGCCGTCACCGGTACCATCATCACCGCCGGATCGTCCACGGTGTTCCCCCTCTCCGAGGCCGTCGCCGAACAGTTCAAGAAAGACGGGTTCAAGGACCAGATCACCATCGATTCCATCGGCTCCGGCGCCGGGTTTGAGCGATTCACCAAGACCGGTGAGACGGACATCTCCAACGCCTCCGCCAAGATCAAGCCGAGCAACATCGAAGCGGCCGCCAAGCTGTCCCCTCCCCGGGTCCCGATAGAGTTCCGGGTGGGTACCGACGCCCTGGCCGTCTGCGTCTCCACCAAGAACAAGTTCGCCAAGGATGTGACCATGGCGGAGCTTGCCAAGATTTTCTCCACCGCCGAGAACTGGTCCGACGTGCGCGCCGACTGGCCCAAGAAGCCGATCAAGAAGTTCACCCCCGGCACCGATTCCGGCACCTTCGACTACTTCGTGGAGCACGTGTTCAAGAAAGACAAGAAACCCCTCCTGGAAGGCAAAAACCTCCAGCTCTCCGAGGATGACAACATCCTGGTCCGGGGCATCGCGGGCGACCAGTACGCCATCGGTTTCTTCGGTTTCGCCTACTACCTGGAGAACCAGAAGACCCTCAATGTGCTCGCCATCGACAGCGTAGCCGCCAACCAGGCCAACGTGGACGCCGGCAAGTATCCCCTGGCCCGCCCGCTCTTCCTGTACTCCGACGCCGGGATCATCAACGCGAAGCCCCAGGTGGCCGCGTTCCTGACCTACTACCTGACCTACGTGAACGACCTGATCAAGAAGGTCGGGTACTTCCCCGCCCCCGCCGCGGACCTCAAGAAGTCCAAGCAGCTCCTGGCCGACGCGATGAAGGGCCGCTTCTAAGACAGAAGCCGTGAACCGGGCGGCCCGCCGCCCGGAGGCCCGATCGTACAACTTGTCCGGGGCCGTAAGGTC
>JBFZER010000429.1:0-3683 GCA_041306765.1 Spirochaetota bacterium
CTCTTCCGATCTCTCACGGCGTCGCAGAGCTGCCTGAGCCTGACCTCGAAGTCGGCGTGGGAGTTCGGGATCACGTAGGTGTCGTAGATTCCCGAGAAGGGCACCATGAGCATGTCCTCGAAGAGACCCGAGGACCTCACGGCCAGGGGCTTGTCCGTCACCGACAGGAAACGGCGCAGGCCGGCGCTCACATCCGGGGACAGGGGGGCCGCGACGAAGCGCCGGCGGACCTCCTCGTAGTCGCCGCCACCGTACGCGAAGGACCAGAGGTTGTTGGACTCCAGGAAACGCTCGAACTCGTCGATCCCGATGAAGACCGTGAAGGGTACCCGGATCTCCAGCTTGCCCTCCCAGGCCGGGAAGGCCATGTTGTCGATGAGGCTCTTGAGGAACATGAGCCCCCGCCCCTTGCCGCCCACGGACCCCGCGGCCAGGCGGGCCATGACGTTGGCGTCCCCGCACAGGGACACATCGAAGTTCGGGATCAGGCCCCGGTTCTTCGACCTCCGTACGTCGTCCAGGAGGCGCAGCAGGAAATCCCGCATTTCCTGGGGATCCGAAAAGTAGTCGTTGCGGTAGTTCCGCAGGATCCGGGCGAAGCGGATCTCCCCCCGGGCGGTGAGCCAGGCGGAAAAGTGGTTTCTCTTGCCGTGCAGCAGGAGGCTGTCCGAGGGCACCTGCAGCAAGCGGTCCTCGAATTCGGCCATGTTCCGCGCCCGGGCCAGCTCCGTGCCGTCGGGTCCCCGGAAAATGAAGGGGCCGAACCCGAGGTTCTCCCGGAAGAACCCGTCCAACTCCCGGGCCAGGGATTCCGAGCCCTTGGAGATGAACCCCGCCCCGAGCAGGTGGGCCTCCCGGCGGGCCTCGGGCTCGCTGGACTGGATCAGCACCGGGAGGTCCGGACTGCTCTCCCGTATATGGTCCAGCAGCTTGAAACCGGCCCTCGGGTCCTCGACCCCGCCGCAGGAGTAGCGGACGTCGGAGATGACGGTGAGGATGTAGGGCTCGTACCGCTCGAAGAGCGCAACGGCCTCCTCGTAGCTGGTGGCCAGGAGGATCTTGGGCCGGCCCCGCATGCGGAGGACCTTGTTGGTCTCCACCAACTGCTCCTCCTCGATCAGGGCCTGGATCTGGCGCATGACCACGGAGTAGAGCACGGGCAGGTAGCGGGAGTAGTAGCGGACCGAATCCTCCACCAGGAGAACCACGCGCACGAGGCCCGTACGGGTGTCGGAATCCACGTTCCGCAGGTCCTCCACGTATTTGATCATCCCGACGAAGAGCTTGGAATATCCGTTCCAGACGAAAACCCGGTCCGCGAACCGCAGCTCCGGCCGTTTCGGATCCAGGTCCGCCAGGCTCGAGTTGTTCATGGCCAGGAGTATGACGGGCACTTCCGGCCGGACGGCCTTGAGGTCCCGGGCCAGGGCTAGGGGACCGTCGAAATCCATGCCCGCCATCAGGATGACCAGATCGAAGGGAGCGGCACGGAAGGTCTCCCGGGCGGATTCCGGGCTGTAGGCGCAGGTGACCCGGGGGGCGGAGGTGAGGTTGAGGCGGTAGTATTCCCCGTAGATCTGTTCCGAGAGGGCCCCGTCGCTCTCCAGGATAAAGGAATCGTAAAGGCTGGCCACGAGCAGGATCTCGCGGACCCGGTACCTCATGAGGTCGTGGAAGATGTTCCGGTCGCGGCGTTCCTGGTCGTAGGCCGCGACAAGCTCGTTGAAATACATGGAATAATAGTATGTCCGGCCGCCTTTCATTCTTCAAGGGGAAGACCTGGAAGGCCCGGTGTTTTCGTATATACTTGAAGTCGGCCGGTCCCGGCCCGCGGATCCGGCGAACCTCGCTCCTGCGACCATTCTATACATCCTTCCCGACGGAGCCCGCCATGAGTACGGTGCATGAAAAGATCCTGAACGCCTCCCGGGACTTCATCACCCTGGTTTCCAAGGAATACGTCTACGAGTTCGTCAATGAAACTTACTGCCGGGAGATCGGGCTGGACCGCCAGGCCATCATGGGCAGGACTGTCGCGGAGGTCTGGGGAAGACAGAAATTCGAGAACCGGATCAAGCGCCACCTGGACGAGTGCTTCGGAGGCGCGGAATCCCACGACATCGACCGGTTCAAGTTCGGGGACGAGGAGAAGTACGTCCACATCGCCTACTACCCTTTCCGGGACGGGGACCGGATCACCCACGCCATGGTGGACACCCACGACATTTCGGCCCTCAAGGATCTGCAGACCCGCATCATCAATTTCGAGTACCGGGACGCCACTACGGGCCTCTTCAACCGAAGATCCTTCGACATCGTCCTGGACATGGAGCTGGAGAAGGCCCGCCGCACGGTGGCGGACAAGGTCCGGGCCGTGCTCTTCGTCAACCTTCGCAACTTCACCCAGATCAACGCGCGCTACGGATACGAGGTGGGCGACCTTCTCCTGGAGGCGACGGGGATGCGGATCAAGGAGGCCCTCCGGGCCTCGGACTACGTCTTCCGGTTCGAGGGGAAGGACCTGGCCGTCATCCTGACCACGATGAAGAGGAGCACCGACCTGTCCATCGTGGCGGAGAACATCCGGGGCAAGGCCTTCTATCCCTATACCCACCAGGGCGCGGTCATCAACATCGGCTGCAACATCGGGGCCTCGGTCTTCCCGGACGACGGGGATGACAAGAAGAGCCTGGTGAAGTTCGCCCTGTCCGCCATGGAAGAAGCCCAGACCAAGAACGAGCCGCTCATCATCTTCAACAAGGAACTGCACCGGGCGGCCCTCCGAAAGGCCAAGCTAAGATCCGACCTCCGGACAGCCCTCGTGGCCGAGCAATTCGAGACCCATTTCCAGCCCATCGTCGACTCGTCGGGATCCCTGGTCGGCGCGGAAGCCCTGATCCGCTGGAATCACCCGGAGATGGGCAACGTACCCCCCATGGAGTTCATCCCCCTGGCAGAGGAGTCCGGAGACACCATCATGATAGGCCGATGGGTGCTCTTCCAGGTCTGCAAGCACATCAGGCGGTGGAGCGACATCCTTGGTGACCGGTATATCTCCGTGAACCTCTCTGCCAAGGAATTCGCGGGGGAAGGTCTGGTCGAGTACATCGACCGGGTCCTTGCCTCCGAGGGCGTCCCCGCAGCCCGGCTCAAGCTGGAGATTACCGAGACCCAGAGCATGATGGACATAGAGGACGCTATCAAGAAGATACGGAGACTCGGGGAGATCGGCGTCGAGGTCTACATCGACGACTTCGGCGCGGGATATTCCTCCCTGGCCTACCTCAAGAGGCTTCCCGCGGGGGTCATCAAGATCGACAAGTGCTTCGTGGATACCGTGGCCGAGAACGAGGAGGACCGTGCCTTTTTGGCGGGCATGATCGGCATGATCGTCAGCAAGGGCAAGCGGATCATCGTGGAGGGGGTCGCGACGCGGGAGCAGCGGGACGTCCTCGGAGGCCTGGGGGTTGAGCGCATGCAGGGATATTTCTTCAGCCGCGCCCTGCCCGCCGGGGATTTCGAATCCCTGCTAAAGCGGAGCGGACCCGTATCCGAGGGCTAGGAACGAGGACGGGGTGTCCAAAAAAGCTAACTAAGCTTTTTGGACAGCCCCCTGTGGCGCGCTTCGGCGCGAAGCGCTTGCCCGATCAATTCCTGGGCAGCCGGAATCCGCGCTTCGCGCG
>JBFZER010000430.1:0-4852 GCA_041306765.1 Spirochaetota bacterium
GACCGCCTCGGAAAGGGTGTTCACCACGTCGGTCTGTTCCGGGGACAGGGATTCCAGGAGAAGGGAGCAGCCCGCGGCCTCGACCGCGGGAGCCGCCTCCCTCAGGGCTCGGTCCAGAGCCGCTTCCGCCTCCCGCTTCGGCACTCCGGGAAGACTGCCTCGCTGGCGGGGTGAACCCAGGATCATGGGCCCTCCGCCGAGTTTCCCGGCGCAGTCCGCCAGGAATTTCAGGTGGTCGACGCTTCTCCGGCGGACCGCAGGATCCGGGGAGGCCAGGTGGAGCCCCTCGGGCTTGGCCAGGAGCCAGTGGAAACCGGCGAAGGATAGCCCCTCACCGTCCAGGACCGACCGCGCCTCCGCCAGCCCGCCGCGGACGTCCCCGGCATAAAAGTCCCCGAAGATGGTGAAGGGAGCGAACTCGATCCCCGTGTACCCGGATTCCCGGACGATCCGGGCAGCCCGGGGCAGGGGCAGGTCCCCGAACAGCTCGTTGCAGACGGAATACCTCAGCTTCGCCATGGGTTCTCACTCTACGTGCCGTCCCGCGGGCTGTCAAGGAAAACAGGGCTTCCGGAGTCCAAAGCGCGGGTTCCCCCCGGGCGCTACTCCACCGCCGCGACTGTGACCGTTTCGTGTCCTTCGGGCAGCTGGACAGCCGCCGTTTCCCCCGGCGCCTTGCCCATCAGGGCCCGGGCGAGAGGGGCCGTCCAGCCGACGAGCCCCGAGTCGGGATCGGACTCGTCCACCCCCACGATGCGGAAGGTCGACAGGATCCCTTCCCCGTCCCGGATGGAAACCCGGGCTCCGAACCGAACCCGGTCGTACCCCGAGACCGGGCGGTTCACGACCTCCGCCAGGCCCGCCATGCGGGAGAGGTATTCGATCCGGCGGTCGATCCGGGCCAGGCGCCGCCGGGCCGTGGCCAGTGCATCCGAATTCGCAGGGTCCCGGGAAAGCCGCAGGATCTCCGCGGCCAGGGCCGGCCGTTCCCCGGATTCCAGGGACCGGAGCTCCGACTGGAGCCGTTCGGCCCCCTCGGGGGTCACGTAGTTCCGGGCTCCCGGGGGCAGGGGGATCTTGAACTCCGGGGCGTCCTCGTCCCGGGAATCCGCGGAGGATTCGTCCACGAAGGCGCGGCTCATCCTCTCAGTTCCCGGTTTTCCGCATCAACTCTGGGGCGAGGGGAGGCGGACCAGGCGGGCATAGGCCTGCCGATGCTCGGCCGCGAAGTCCGGCCAGGACAGGAAGACCCGGGAAACGGGATCGTAGGCCTGGATGCCGAAGATCCCCTCGGGGCCGAAGCCCGGGATGAGGAGGATGCGCCGGGACGCCCCTCCGTCCTGCACGAAGACCGCGAAGAGATCGTCGGGGTGCTCCTGGGAGGCGGCGTGCACCGCCGCGGAGACGGCGGCCGAGGGCAGGCCCTTCCCGGATTCGTAGCGGGGAAAGGGCCGGAACGGGGCCGTGACGCGGGGATTCCGGTCGTCCGCGAACGGAAGGTCCGGAACCGCGGAGATCTCGGCGGCTCCGAGCGCACGTCCGGAGCCCGTCAGGAATTTCTCGACCCCTTCGTCGTAGGCCAGGCTCGACAGGAGCCGGGATCCGGGGCCGCCGGGGCTGAGGCGGCCTTCAGAAAGGGCCAGCCCGAACCGGAGGGCGGCGGAGGCCGCGGCCGGAGTCCGGAAGAAGGCCTTCCAATCGAAGCCAGCCTCCGCGGCGGACAGGATCTTGCCCAGAGGATCCCGGAGCTGGTAGTAGAAGATCTGGCCCAGGAGGATGTTCTGACGGACCACCGCCCCGTACAGGACGATGTCGGCCCGGGTCCGTTCGGCCTGGGGATACAGGCGGATATAGCAGGAGGGATCGTCGGCCAGGAATATCTTGGCCTGGATCAGATCTCCGTTCCGGAGGTAGTTGCGCTGGACTACCGTATTCCCCAGGCCCGCCAGGGGGAAGGCACTGCCGCGTTCCCGGAGGAACTCGACGTAGAAGAAGTCTTCCTGGCGGACCACGCCGGTCCGGATCCGGCCGCCGGCTCCGGGCCTGAAAGTATCCGGCAAGCGGACTGCGCTGTTCCAGTTGGCCGTCACTACGGACGTGAGGTATCGGGACCGGGCTTCGTTCGTATCCGGGAGAGCAGAGAAATCATACCGGGCCGGTGCCTGCGCGGGCGAGGGAACGGGAACGAGGATCAGGACAAGCAGTAGGGCAAGGACACTCTTCATCGGGCAGCTCCGGAGCGATGGTGTCCTATGAGTATACTACAGGGAGGGGGCGAAGAACAGCCGCAGGACCTTCGCCGCTTATCATTCCTCGTCGGCCCATGGTACTGTATCGCATGATGTACGAGGATTCCGGCGCCCCCGAGGCGGCGCTTTCCACTCTCGCGCGGCTCAAGACGGAGCGCGGGGCGCTGATCCTGGCCCATACCTACCAGCTTCCCGAAGTCCAGGCAGGGGCGGATCTCGTCGGAGATTCCCTGGAGCTGTCCCGGGCCGCGGCACGGACGGACGCGCCGGTCATCGTCTTCTGCGGCGTTCGGTTCATGGCCGAGACGGCCAAGATCCTGGCCCCGGACCGGACCGTTCTTCTGCCCGTCCAGGACGCGGGCTGCCCCATGGCGGACTCCATCACGGCGGAGGACCTGCGCGCCTTCAAGGCCCGGTATCCCGGCCGGCCCGTGGTGACCTATATCAATTCCACCGCGGAGGTGAAAGCCGAGAGCGACTGGTGCTGCACCAGCGCCAACGCCCTCAAGGTCATCGAGGCCGTGAACGCCGGGGAGATCCTCTGCGTGCCGGACCGGAACCTGGCGCGGTGGTGCCAGCGGAACACGGAGAAGAAGCTTGTCTGGTGGGACGGGTTCTGCCTGGTCCATGTCCGCATCACCGCCGAGGATGCCCGGGCCGCGAGGGCGAAATACCCCGACGCCCTCCTGCTGGCCCACCCGGAGTGCGAGCCCGAGGTCCTGGATCTGGCGGACCACGTGCTCTCCACCAGCCAGATGCTGGCCTTCGCGGCCCGGTCCCCGGCCCGGCGATTCCTGAT
This sequence comes from Spirochaetota bacterium, assembly GCA_041306765.1. Classification (GTDB taxonomy): domain Bacteria; phylum Spirochaetota; class Spirochaetia; order Treponematales; family UBA12059; genus JAAYUR01. The sequence continues at coordinate 3,049 of JBFZER010000430.1, forward strand.
CGCCACGGAGGCCGAGGTGGTCTGGAGGCTGCGGAAGGACCACCCGGACCGGGAGTTCTACACCGTGGGAGCGGCCCGGCACTGCGCCAACATGAAGAAGACCCGGTTGGGCGACGTCATCCGGGCCCTGGAGACCGGGAAACCCGCGGTCGAACTGGATGCCGGACTGATGGACCGGGCCCGGAAGCCGATCGAGCGGATGCTGGCCCTGGGCTGAGCCCTGGGGCACGGGAAGAAAGGGTATGGGCGGAAAGATATCGACGGCCGTGGGCCTGTCCGGGGGCGTGGATTCCGCGGTAGCCGCTGCCCTCCTGGTCGAGGCCGGATACGAGGTGACGGGTCTCACCATGCGCATCTGGGACGGCCCCGAGACCGGACAGGCCGGGTGCCGCCAGGGCTGTTACGGCCCCGGGGAAGGCGAGGACATCGCGGCCTGCGAGGCCCTGTGCGCCAGGCTCGGCATCCCCTACCGGGTCGTGGACCTCTCCCGGGAGTACGAGGAGACCGTGCTGGAGTATTTCCGCGGGGAATACCTTCGGGGCAGGACCCCCAACCCCTGCGTTCTCTGCAACCACGTCATGAAGTTCGGCTTTCTCCTGGACCGCGCCCGGATCGAAGGCCTCCGGTTCGACCTGTTCGCCACGGGGCACTACGCCCGGATCCAGGAGCGGAACGGCCGGCCCTGCCTGCGGACCGCGGCGGATCCCGCCAAGGACCAGAGCTACTTCCTCCACCGGCTGGGCCCGGAGGTTCTGGGAAAGGTTGTATTCCCCCTCGGGGGAAAAACCAAGGCGGAGGTGCGGGATATCGCCCGCGCTTTGGGGCTGGAGGTCGCGGAAAAACCCGAAAGCCAGGACTTCGTTTCCGGCGGCGACTACTCCGCGGTGTTCGAAGGCCGGGAAAGTCCGCCGGGGGACATCGTGGATGCCGAGGGCCGGACGCTGGGCCGCCACCGGGGGATCCATCACTACACGATCGGGCAGCGGCGCGGCCTGGGGATCAGCTCGGGCCCCGAGCCCCTCTACGTCTGGAGCCTGGATTCCGACCGGAACCGCGTCGTGGTCGGCCCGGGGCACGGCCTTTTCGCGGATGGACTGGAGGCGGAGGACACGGTTCTCTCGGATCCCGCCCTCGAGGGCGGGCCCTTCCCATGCCGGGTACGGATACGCCAGAACCATGCGCCCGCCGATGCGGAGGCGACGGTGCGGTGCGGGAGCGCCCGGGTGCTTTTCCATACCCCTCAGCGGGCGGTGGCCCCGGGACAGTCCGCGGTTTTCTACGACGCCGAGGGTTTCGTCCTGGGCGGGGGGGTCATCGAGAGGGCGCTTCGGCCGGAGGACTAGGCCTCCGGGAATCCGGCGCGGGGTCGGATCCGTCGCGGCTTCGATACGCCGGCGAGCTTGACAGCCCGCGGTCGTTCCGGGTATATATTCCTCCGCGTCCCGCGACGCGCTTGGCGGCGTAGCTCAGACGGTAGAGCAAACGGCTCATATCCGTTGTGCCGAGGGTTCGAGTCCCCCCGCCGCTATCCGGACCGTGTCGAAGCCTTCAAGGGGTTTCCGGCACGGTCCTTTTTTTTCGGGGTCATTCCCGCCCCGCGGTCGTCCGGCTCCGCCGCGGATACCGTACTTCCAAAACCCCCGGACCTCCGATATAATCCCACCGATCCGCCCCCTCCCGGCGGCGGAGCACCGGAGCATGATGGCGTCGTCAGATTGGAAAGACAGGAAGTTCGACGAAGTATACCGCTCCTGCCTCGGCAGCCTGCACCGGCAGAAGGAGACGGACGGTTCCTTCACCCTCG
>JBFZER010000431.1:0-11923 GCA_041306765.1 Spirochaetota bacterium
GCCTGGGGCGGACCGGGCGTCGAACGCCTTCAGGTGGACGGGGCCCACGGCCGGAGCTCGACCCTGGCCGGGATGGATGCCATCATCGGTTGGCTTACGAAGGAGTCGGGGCGCTGAGGCCGCGGCGGAGGGGCCGCAGGCTCGCCGGAATTCGCATCCCCGGGCTTCACGCACTATACTCTGCCCATGCGCTGGAAAGACGCCCCGAGCCCGGACCTCCCCCTCTTCGCCTCGAGCCACCCCCGGATCGGGGAACTCCTCGGACGCGCCCCCGACGGGACGGGGAGGTTCTGGTTCGTCCTGGAGGCGGACGACTGGGATGCCCTGCTGGGGGACAAGGTCCTGGCGTATTTCCAGGGGGCCGTCTTCGACTCGGGACCCGCCGCGGAAGCCTGGGTCCTGGCCCTGGACGCGGAAGCCCGGATGCAAAAGAAATCCGGGGAGCCCGGCGTGCGGTACATCCTCCGGACCTTCAACCTGCGACGGGAGGATGCCCTCCTGGTTCCCTCCGGGCACGATCCGGAGCCGGGCCAGGAATACTACATCGAGAGGGTCGTTGCCCGGATCGAGGAGACCCTTGCCTCCGGGGGATCCCTTTCCTGGGGATCCCGGTTCCCGGGATGGTGAGGCGGAGGAATCCGTGAACAGATCGTTACTTCACCGCACCCGGATCTCCGTGATTCCGGCGGCGGCACTGCCGACCGCCGTCTAGGCGCCCGGAGCGGCGCCGTGGATCTGCGACGCCCCGGACAGGAGGACCATGTTCCACCCCAAGACCACGGACTGGGACAACCGGATGAAGGAGATGTTCGACCGCATCGATACCATCCTGGAGAACCGGTACCACGGATCCTGGAAACTCCGGCGCAACCGGCCCGACCGGGGCCAGACGGCCAATCCCGAGGCGGACGGACTGTTCAACGTCGGGGTCTTCTTCACCCCCGGCTTCGGCAGCCGCCTGGGCCGGGGCTACCTGGTGGAGATCGTCCTGGCCACGGAGGAGGCCGTGCCCCGGGCCATGAGGGACGAGATCGAGCTGTTCGTCCGGGACCTCCTCCTGGAATTCCTTCCCGTCTACTTTCCCGACCGCAAGCTGACGGTGGAGCGGGACGGCTCGATGTACAAGATCCGGGGGGACCTGGGCCTGGGTCGAGCCTAGGCCCGAAACCGGCGCCCCGACACCTCCCGCCGCCTCCGGGTACCGGACTTCCGCTTGACTTCCATGTCCGGAGACTATACTGGACGTATGACGATTTCAGATTTCCTGTCCGTCCGATGGGGAGGGATCGAGGGCCCCCTGGTCGAACCGCCCCGGCTTTCGCCGATCGTGGCGGATCCGAGCTTCCTCTTCCCCGAGGAGACCCCCGGCGGGGACTGGGAACTCTTCGCCCACTCGGCCTGGGGGGTGCACCGGTATTCATCCCCGGACGGAGCTGCCTGGACAGAACGGGGCATCGTGGTGCACAACGCCATGCGACCCTTCGCGCGACCCCTGGATTCCGGGGGAACCGGCCCGCGCTACGGGCTGTACTACGAGGCGTATCCGCCCCTGGCCCTGCCCCTGACCGCCCTGCCCCTCAGGAGGCGCTGGAGGTCCCGGATCGCCCTTTCGACCAGCGCCGACCTCCAGCGGTGGACCCCCGGCCGGACCCTGGTGTCTCCCCTCCTCCCCTGGATGCGGGACCGGGCCCTGGGTTTCGCGGTGTCCAACCCCTGCCTGGTCCGGGACTGGACCGGCGCCTGCCGGCTCTACTTCTCCGCGTCCCTGGCCTGGATCGATGACTGCGGCTTCTGCGAGCCCCGGTACATCGCCCTGGCCCGGTCCTCCTCCCCGGAGGGTCCTTTCGTCCCGGAGCCCGAGCCGGTCATCGACCCCGCCCGGGATGGAATGCCGGGCGTCCTGGGCGCGGGGGCGATCAAGGTCCTGCCCCTGTCGGACGGCTATGCGGGCCTGCAGACCAAGATCTACCGCGACCCCGGGGGGCGATCCCGCTCGGCCCTCTTCGTCCTGCGCTCCGAGGACGGCGTCTCCTGGACACCCGCCCGCCCGGAACCCCTGATCTCCCCGGCCGAGGGCTGGACTGCATCCCACGTCTACTCCTGCGACTGCCGCTTCCGGGAATCCGACGGCCGGTGGTACCTCTACTTCAACGCCCGGGACGGCTGGCGGATCAGCGAAGGCCGGGAACGGCTCGGCCGGATCGTCGGGACGCCGGAATAGTCCGCCGCCGGATTGACCGGCCGTCCGGCCGATTCGAGGCAAATCCGCTTGCGGGTCCCGCCCGGCCGTCGTATCCTGAAGGCCCATGCCGGAACCGACCCAGCCGAACCCCGCTGTCCTGGTGGCGGACGACGACGACAACCTCCGCGCCTCCGTGCGCACCGCCCTGGAGCGGGAAGGCTTCGGGGTCCGGGAAGCCCGGGACGGAATCGAGGCCCGGGAAGCCCTGGCTCCGCCGGACGCCTCCGGACCGCGGCCCTCCCTGGTGATCCTGGACATCTCCATGCCCCGGCTGAACGGCCTGGACCTCCTGCGGGAGCTCCGATCCGGGGGCGACAGGATCCCCGTGATCTTCCTGACCTCCCGGGACGAGGAACTCGACCGGGTGCTGGGCCTGGAACTAGGAGCGGACGACTACCTGCCCAAGCCCTTTTCCCTGCGGGAGCTGGCGGCCCGGATACGGGCCGTGCTCCGAAGGGCCGATTCGCGGGCGGCGGACCCCCCGTCGAGGGACGCCGGGCTTCCGGCGGGACCGGAGAGGGCCCCGGGCGCCGGAGCCTGCGGCGGATCGGCATCCGGTTCCCTCGCCGCCCCAGGCTCCCTGGTCCTGGACCGGGACGGATTCCGGGCCTATTGGGCGGGTGCCGAGCTGGACCTGACGGTCACGGAGTTCCGCATCCTGGACTGCCTGGCCGAGCGCCCCGGCGCCGCGCGAACCCGGGACATCATCGTCGCCCGGGCCTGGCCCGGCGGAGTGTACCTCTCCGACCGGGCGGTGGACTGCCACGTCAAGCGCCTCCGGCGAAAGCTTAGGGAGGCGGGCGCCGGGGAGGATGCTATCGAGACTGTATATGGCCTGGGGTACCGGCTGCGCCCGTGATTCCGTGGAGTTTGAAGGAGAAACCATGTGCGACGAGGCTGCAAACATTGACCTTCACAGGCTCATAGACCGGAAATCGTTCATGCTGGGAATGATCACCGCGTTCGCCGAGTGCGTCGCCGGAGAGTGCAAGCGGTGTGCCCTGAGTCCACCTTTCTATCCCGGAGACCTCGCGGTCCTCAAACCCGAGGCGGAACGGATCGCGGAGGAGCAGGGAATATCCCTTTGGCTGGAGGAGAATCCGGATATCGCGGATGAAAAGCGGGTCGCCTGGTGGGTGATCTACAAGTTCCCGGAGGTTCTCGAGGAATACAGGTCGATCAGGGCACGGGGAAAAAACCCGGCCCGGGAATTCGGCGAGTTCGGGAACCTGCTCAGCTATGGCGCCGCCTGGGGCGAGAATGCCGAAGGGGTCGTTCCCAGGATGAGGAGAGCGGACTCTTCCCCGGGAACCGTCCCCCGCGTCCTATTCCGCCGGGGAGACTGGCCCATACCGGACGAGTGCTTCCGCTGACCACGGGAAGCGTGGATTGATCCGTCTATGACGATCCGGCGGCCCGGGAGAATGAAGCAACCCCGAATTCCCATCGTAGCCCGCATCCTGGGCCTGAATTCCCTGCTCGTATTCCTCCCGGTGGCCGCCTTCCTGTCCCTGGACACCTACGAGCGGAGCCTGCTTTCGGCCCTGGAGGATTCCCTGGTCCAGCAGGGCCGGTTCCTGGCCGCCTGGCTTGGGGAGGGCGAGATGGACGACCGCCGGGCCGAAGCCGTGCTCGCCGCCCTGGGCCGGCGGCACACGGCGCGTCTGCGGGTTCTGGACGCCGCCGGGAACCTCCTGGCGGACTCCAGCGTCCTCGGGGGCAGCGCGCGGGCCGAGGCGTCCGGCCTCGAGGGCGGCGCGGGCAACGACCGCGAATCCGGGGCGGCTTCGGACCTGCGCACCGCCCCGGATTCCGCCCCCGAGCCGGCCAAGGCGCCCCGGGCCGTGACTACCTCCGCGGAGTCCAGCTGGGTCTACCGCCTTCTCTCAAGCCCCGTGCGGCTCTGGCGGCGCTACCTGGCTCCGCCTTCCGAACCCCTGGCCTCCGCGGACTTCTATGCTGGCAAGCGCAGCTTCCTGGATGGGGCCGAAGTCCGGGCCGCCCTGGAGGGAGGGTACGGAGCGGCGACAAGGATCTCCGCGGGCGGTCAGGTTTCGGTGACCCTCTACAGCGCCCTGCCCGTGGCCGACCCGGCGGGCCGGGTCCGGGGGGCGGTCCTGGCCTCCCAGTCGACCTACCGCATCCTGACCGGCCTGTACCGGCTCCGCCTGGACGTGGGCCGCATCTTTCTGACCAGCCTCGCGGCCTCCGCGGTCTTGAGCTTCCTTCTGTGGCTGACCATCTCGCGGCCCTTGAAGCGCCTGGGAACCCAGGCCCGGGCGGCCCTCAGCCTCCGGGGTCTGGCGGAGGGCCACTTCGGGCCGGTGGCGGTATCCGACGAGATCGGGGACTTGGCGGTGGCGCTGAGGGAGTTTTCCGCCCGCCTGGGGGAGCGGCTCTCCTGGGCGGAGGACTTCGCATCGGACCTGTCCCACGAGATCCGCAACCCCCTGGCCTCGATCCGGGCGGCGGCGGAACTGGTCCCGGAAGCCGGCCCGGCGGAACGCCGGGACCTGGCGGACCGCATAGCCCGGGACGCGGACCGGGCGGCCCGGATCGTGGGGGGTCTCCGGGAGCTTTCCCGGATCGAGGGCGGGGAGGAGGGGACCGGGCCGTCCGACGTCCTCGAGGTCGCGCGCAACTGCGCGGACCGCGCGGCCGCCTCTCCGGAAGCCCTGGCCAAGGGCCTGGGCTTCCGGGTCGATCCCCTCGCGGACGGGGGTCTCCCCCCGGCCGGCATATCCCCGGACCGCCTGGCCCTGGCCTTGGGAGCCCTGCTGGACAACGCGGTCTCCTTCAGCCCCCCGGGTGCTGCAGTCGAGATCCGCGCGGACCGGGTCCGGGAGGAGGAGGGGGAACGGATCCGGCTGTCCGTCCTGGACCGGGGGCCGGGCATTCTTCCCGAGCACCGGGACCGGATTTTCGAGCGTTTCTTCAGCTACCGCCCCGACGCCGACCCCTTGCATCAGGGGCTCGGACTGGCCATGGTCCGGGGCATAGCCCGCCGGGCGGGGGGCCGGGCGGAGGCCACGGACCGCTCCGGGGGCGGGTCGGTCTTCACCCTGATCCTGCCCGCGATGCCTCGATAACACCCCGGACCCGCCGCACTTTCGCCCCAATCCCGGCCTAGAATCTCCGGCAAGGAGAACGCCATGAATCAAGCATCCCGCCTGTCCCGAGCCCTCCAGACGAGCCTCAAGGCGGGGCTCGTCGGCATCCTGGTCCTGTTGTTCCTGATCCCCGTGGGCATGATCCGGGAGGTCCGATCCGAGCGTGAACGCTACCGCGCGGACGCCCTCGCGGACGTGTCTTCCAAGGCCGGCGGCCGGACTCTCATGGCCGCGCCTTTCCTGGCCGTTCCGGTGCGCTGGGAGGCCCGGGAGACGAACGCGAAGGGCGAGATACTGTTCCGCACCCGCCGGGAGATCTACATCGTTTTCCCCTCGTCCCTCGGACTTGCGGCGGAGGCCCGGGTCGAACTACGGCACCGGGGGATCTATACCGTGCCCGTGCACCGCACGGACGCCGCCGTGGATCTGGAGTTCATCTTCCGCCCCGAGGAGACCGGTATCCCCGGCGTCCGGGTCGAGTGGTCCGAGGCCCGGCTGCATTTCGTCTACGAGGACTCCCGTTCCCTCCGGGAAAGCCCCGTCCTTACCGCACCGGACGGAACCCGCGCGGTCCTCCGGTCCAGCGCCCCCCCCATCGAACTGGCCGCCCGCTCCGTATCCACGCCTGTCCGCCTTTTCCCCGGACCGTCGGGGGAGGCGAGGCTGGCGGCCCGGCTGGACCTGGCCCTGAGCGGGGCGGAGGCCCTCCATTTCCTGGTCCTGGGAGACTCCAACACCCTGACCCTCTCAAGCGACTGGCCCAGCCCCTCCTTCGCGGGATACCGTCTGCCGTCGGAACGGGACCTGGGGGAATCGGGGTTCAAGGCCCGGTGGTTCGTGGACGAGCCGGCCCGGGTCCTGCCCCGGGTCCTGGCCGCCTCGGACTTCCGGCCGGAGTCCACGGCGGGAGCCGACTTCGGCGTCGAGTTCCTCCAGCCCACGGACGTCTACCAGCAGGTACACAGGGCCCTCCGGTACGCGGTCCTGTTCCTTTTCATTCCTTTCGCGGCCCTCTTCCTCTTCGAGGTCCTCTCCGGGCGGCGCCTGCACGTGGTCCAGTACATCCTGGTGGGTCTGGCCAACTGCCTCTTCTATCTCCTCCTGCTGGCCCTGTCCGAACACATACCCTTCCTGGCCGCCTACCTGGCCTCCGCGGCGGCGGTCTGCGCCGTCACGACCTTCTACGTGAGCGCCTTCCTTCCCGACAAGCGGCAGGCCCTCCTGGCCTTCGCCGTCCTGGCCCTGCAGTACGGATACCTCTTCTGCGCCCTGTCCTCCGAGGACTACGCCCTCCTCATCGGGTCCGTGGGCCTCTTCGGGGTCGTCGCCCTGACCATGGCTGCCACACGGAAGGTGGACTGGTTCGGCGGGAAGGGGGAGGCCGCCCCGGAACCGGACGAGGAACCGCAGGATCTGCCGGATTTCCCGCCGGTCGAGGAGAGCTGACCGCGAATTCCGCAGGGCGCGGGGACCGGTTCCGCGCCCTGCCGGAGGTATCAGGTTTCAAGAACCTCGCGCCTCCTGCATGGCTTCTCCGCGCCATCGCGGGTGTACGTCCGCCTCCAACCGTGGTACAAAGGGTAAGGAGGCAGGCATGGGATTCCTGGCGAAGATCCGGACCTCGGTCTCCAAGGCCGTCCGTGCCCTGACCCGGCGCGCCTCCACGGTCCTCGGCTCCCTGCGGAAATCGGCCTCTCCCCGGGCGGACCGCCTCCTGGCCGACGCTCTCAGGATAACGGAGATCCCCTCCCCCACCGCCCGGGAGGAACAGCGTGCGGCCTTCGTGCTGGAGCGCCTGCGGTCCCTGGGCCTATCTCCCCAGGTGGACGAGGACGGGAACGTCCTTGCCCGGGTGACCTGCCCGGATCCCGACGACCCCCGCCCCATCCTGGTCCTGGCGGAACTCCCGTCGCAGCGCTGGCATCCCCTGGAGAGCCTCTCCCGGCTGGACGCGGACCGGGCCTACGGCGCGGGCCTTTCCGACTCCCTCGGACCCGCCACCCTCCTGGCCCTGGCGGAGACCCTGCAGTCCGGGGGCCTGGCCATCACAAAGGACGTGCTCCTCCTGTTCGCGTCCCGCCCCCTGGACGACCCCCGGGGCTCGGTGCTCCGGCGCCTGGCCGAGGATCCCCAGGACCGGCCCGCCGCCGCCCTGGGCCTGCGGGGGCTCTCCCTCGGAACCGTGCCGACCAGGACCCTGGGAACCTACCGCATCGAGGTCCGGGTGCGCACCGACGCGGAGGGATCCGAGGGGGGCCGCAGGCCCGGGTCAGGGGGCCGCTGGCCCAGGTCAGCGGTGGACGCCGTGGTGGCCCTGGCGCGGACCCTGACCGGCATAACCTGGGACGCGGAGAACAGGACCACCTGCGCGATCCGCCGCATCGAGGCAGGGGCGGGATTCGGCCACGAGCCGACGGAAGGACTCCTGGCCATCGAACTCGAATCTCCCGACGAGGCGGTCCTGGAGATAGCGATGAAGGCCGCGACGGCCACGGCGGAGTCGAGGGGCCGGGAGGCGAACCTGCAGACCCAGGTGACGATAGCGGGCTACGTGCCCGTGGGCGATCCCGGGGCCGGGGCGGGGCTTTCGAAGATCGTCATCCAGGCCCTGAAGGATCAGCACATCCGGGTCCGGGAGGAGTCCGGAGCCGATCCGGCGGCGTTCTTCTCCTCCCGGGGGATACCCGCCGTCTCCGTGGCGATAGCCAGCGGCCGGGAAGGTCTGGATCGGGACGAGATCGAGGTGGCCTCGATCGAGAAAGGCCGGCGCCTTCTCGACTTCGTGATAGAACGGGTTTCCAGGGAGGCACTGTGAGCAGGCCCTCCGACGACTCCCTTCTGGATCGGACCTGGCACCATTCCCGGTTCTCCGACATCGGCCGCCTGGTGGACCTGAAGGAGAAAAAGGGCCTGACCGTATCCCTGGCCTTCCCGACCCTGAACGAGGAGGCGACGATCGGCAAGGAGATCCTGGTCATCCGCACCGAGTTGATGGACCGGTACCCCCTGCTGGACGAGATCGCCGTCATCGATTCGTCCTCCCGAGACCGCACCCGGCAGGTGGCCGAGCGCTACGGCGCCCGGGTCTTCGAGTCCAAGGACATCCTGCCCGGCCGGGGCACCTTCCGGGGCAAGGGCGAGAACCTCTGGAAGAGCCTCTACGCCCTCCAGGGGGACATCATAGTCTGGGTGGACGCGGATATCGCCAACATCGCCCCCAAGTTCGCGTACGGCCTGGTGGGCCCCCTGCTGGAGGACGACTCGATCGGCTACGTGAAGGCTTTCTACGAGCGGCCCATCCGCTCCAGCTCGGGGATCCAGTCCTCCGGGGGCGGACGGGTCACGGAGATCCTGGTGCGGCCGATCTTCTCCCTCTTCTACCCGGAGCTGGCGCGCCTCGTCCAGCCCCTTTCCGGGGAGTACGCGGGCAGGCGGGAACTGCTGGAGACCCTGCCGTTCAGCGTGGGCTACGGGGTGGAGCTGGGGCACCTGATCGACGTCCACCGGAAGTTCGGGATCGGCGCCCTGGCCCAGGTGGACCTGGACCTGCGCATCCATCGCAACCAGAGCACCGAAGCCCTGGGGCGCATGGCCTACGGGATACTGAACACCTTCCTGGACCGGGCCCGGCGCTATGGGGACGCCGAAGTCCTCCGAGCCCTGGGCGACCGGCACGTGGCCCTCAAGGTGGAGAAGGAAGCCCATACCGTCGTGGCCACGGAGATTTCAGCCGTGGAGCGCCCCCCCATGGCGGAGATCCCCGAGTACGTGCAGAAATTCAAGGAGTCCGGCCGGCGCTGGGCTGGCCGGAACCTGGGGGCCTAGGGAGCCCTGCCCGACCGCCTCGTCCGGTGCCGGAGGGGCCGCCAGGTCGATGGATCCCAGTCGGGCACCGGGCTACGGATTGTGGCAAGCCTCCCGGGGGTGTATATTCAAGGTGTGAGCGAAGACACGATCCTGGAATCCAGCCCCACGGGCAAGCGGCTCCAGACCCTCCGCAAGGACGAAACCCTCTCGATCCTCCTGTGCGGCAAGCGGATTCCCCTGATCGGAAAGATCGTTCTGGGCCGGGACCGCTCCTGCGGGGTCGTCCTGGAGCACGCCCTGGTCAGCAAGCGCCACGCGATGATCCAGAAGATCAAGGACGACTACTTCATCACCGACCTCTCCAGCACCAACGGGACCTTCGTCAACGGCCGGGCCGTCCCGCCGGGCAAGTACGTCCGGATCGAGCCGGGAGACCGGATCAAGATCGGGAAGACCGTGCTGACCCTGAGGTAGATCAGGGCTGCCGACGACTCCCGGACAAGCCGGAGACGAAACGGCCGCCCCCGTCGGGAGCGGCCGCGAAGCACCTCTTCCGGGTGCTTACTTCTTCACGCTATAGAAGGCTTTTCTTCCCCGCGAACCCGTGAATCCGCCTATCGGCGGATTCACGATGCGGAATGCGGGGCCGCTCGGCCCCGCATTCCGGCTGGCTTGAAGCATCGCCTCGTATCGCCTACCCGTCGGTTACTTCTTCACGCTATAGAAGGCTTTTCTTCCCGCGAACTCGGCGATGCCCTCCATGGCGTCCTCGATCCGCATCAACTGGTTATACTTGCAGACCCGGTCCGTGCGGCTCATGGACCCGGTCTTGATCTGCCCGGTCTCCAGGGCTACGGTCAGGTCGGCGATGAATGTGTCCTCGGTCTCCCCGGAGCGGTGGGACACGACGGAGGTGTAGCCCGCGCGCCGGGCCATGTTGATGCACTCGATGGTCTCCGTTACGGTCCCGATCTGGTTCAGTTTGATCAGGATGGAGTTGCAGGCTCCCATGGCTATGCCCTTCTCCAGGCGCTTTGTGTTGGTGACGAAGAAGTCGTCCCCCACGATCTGGATCTTGCCGCCCAGGTTCCTGGTCATCTTGACGTAGCCGTCCCAGTCGTTCTGGTCCAGGCCGTCCTCGATGGAGACGATGGGATACTTGTTCACCCAGCGGGTATAGAGCTCGATCATCTCGTCGGTGCTGAAAAGCTTGTCGGGGTTGGACTTCCAGAACTTGTAGCCTTTCTTTCCGCCCTCTTCGAAGAGCTCGCTGGCCGCCGGGTCCAGGGCGATGGCGATGTCGTCTCCGGGCTTGAATCCCGCCTTCTCGATGGCCTTCATGATGTAGTCCAGGGCGTCGTCGTTGCCGATGTTCGGGGCGAAGCCGCCCTCGTCGCCCACGGAGGTGTTGTGACCTTCGCTCTTGAGGATGCCCTTCAGGGTGTGGAAGACTTCGGCGATCATGCGCACCGCCTCCCGGAAGGACTGGGCGCCCACGGGCATGACCATGAACTCCTGGAAGTCGACCTTGTTGTCCGCGTGCTTTCCGCCGTTGATGATGTTGGCCATGGGCACGGGCAGGAGGGTCGTGTGCGCCCCGCCCAGGTACTTGTACAGGGGGGTCTCCAGGTAGTTGGCGGCCGCCCGGGCGCAGGCCATGGAGACGCCCAGGATGGCGTTGGCCCCCAGCTTGCCCTTGTTCTCGGTGCCGTCCAGGTCGATCATGGTGCGGTCGATGTCCACCTGCTCCGTGGCGTCCAGGCCGATGATCTCCCCGGAGATGATGTTGTTCACGTTCTCCACGGCCTTCAAGACGCCCTTGCCCAGGTAGCGCTTCTTGTCGCCGTCCCGGAGCTCTACCGCCTCGTATTCGCCGGTGCTGGCGCCGGATGGGACCGCGGCGCGGCCTACGGTGCCGTCCTCCAGGACGACGTCCACCTCGACGGTGGGGTTGCCGCGGGAATCCAGGATCTCCCGGGCCTCGACGTATTCAATAACGCTCATGGTACGCTCCTTGGGGATATAGGGGGATGGGGCGCGCGGCCCGTCGGGCCCGCCCGGTGCTTGTCTACAGGGAAAGCCTAGCAAGTACGGGGAAGACAGTCAACAGTGGACGGTGGACTGTGGGCTGTGGACGGGAATGCACGCAGGAGGCGGTGGATGTTCACGCTGGGTGATGGACGCGGCCGCTGCAATCGTTCCACTTCCGTCCACGGTTCACTGTCCACCCTTTCGGGCTTCTCGTATATACCGCTCCAGAAGGTCCTTCACCTCCCCGGGCGTGAAGGCGCGCAGGGCCCCGGCCATGCCGGGAAAGGTCTTCCGGATACCCGGGCGGGAGAAGCCCCGCACGTAGACGCAGGCCTTCCCCTCGACGAGCACGGGCAGGACGTACCAGGACGAGAAGGACTCGTAGAGGTTCCCGTCCGGAGCGTCCACGAGCCGGGACCTCTGGCCGAAGCCCCCGTCCGGCAGGGTCGCCTCCTCGTACTCCACGACGATGCGGTACTTGCTCTTGATGCCCAGGATGGATACGCCGACCTCCTGGAAAACCCGGACCCGGCCGCCTTCCCGGGACTCCATCCGGGCGGAGAAGAGGCGCGGCGAGTACCGGCTCTGGCCCTCGTAGTCCGTCAGGATCCGGACCAATGCCTCGAAGGGAGCCTCGAACACCCCGTGGAGCTCCGACCAGCCGGCGATGCGGTTCTCCCCGCTGTCCGGATCCTTCCAGGTTTCCGCCTCCATCTCCGTGACGACGGGCTTC
>JBFZER010000432.1:0-2603 GCA_041306765.1 Spirochaetota bacterium
GACCAGGGCGATCCCGGCAAGCATTACGGCGCCGGTCAAAAACCGCAGAGCCACCACCAGGGGCGCCGGGATCGTGTGGACCGCGGCCTTGATGAAGTAATAGGTGGAACCCCACACGATATACACCAGGGCGTAGCAGAGGACGACTACCAGGGCTTCCCGCTTCATCCCCGGCCGCCCGCCTCGGAGGCCGCGGCTGCCGTCGCCGAGGCGACCGCGGAGACGATCGAAGGAATGTGCTCCGGCCGGATCCAGTAATGGGTCACCAGGCGCAGGGCACCGCCTTCGGGGGGATTCACGAGGATTCCCCGGGCCTTCAGCGCCGCCGAGAAGGCCTCCGGGTACGAAAGCCCCCGGATCTCCAGGAACACCATGTTGATGCGGATGCCGGAGCCCAGGATCCGGACGCCGGGCAGCCCGGCCAGGCCCTCCGCCAGGGCAGCGGCGTTCCGGTGGTCCTCGGCCAGGCGCTCCCTCATCGGGCCCAGGGCCAGGAGTCCCGCGGCCGCCAGGATTCCAGCCTGCCGCATCCCGCCCCCCATCAGCTTCCGCTTGCGCCGGGCGGCCTCGATGAAGACCTTCGTGCCCGCCAGGATGGACCCGACTGGAGCACACAGGCCCTTGGAAAGGCAGAACATGACCGAGTCGGCCCGGGCCGCGATTTCCCGGGCTTCCGTGCCCAGGGCGGCGGCGGCGTTGAACAGCCGCGCCCCGTCCAGATGGATCGGAAGTCCGTGCCGGTCCGCGACGGCGCGGATCGAGTCCAGGTAGGAAAGGGGAAGCGCCCGGCCGCAGCCGTGGGCGTTCTCCAGGCAGATCAGGGAGGTGTCCGGGTAGTGGATGTCCCCGCCCGGCCGGATCCGGGACTCGATCTCCGTCGGATCCAGCTCGCCCTCCCGGGAGGTCAGGGTCCGAAGCTGGACGCCCGCGATGACCGAGGCGGCCCCCGCCTCGTGGGCCACGATGTGGCAGTCGTCGCCCAGGATAACCTCGGTGCCGCGCCGGCAGTGGGTGAAGAGGGCAAGCTGGTTCCCGAAGGTCCCGGTGGGAACGAAGAGGGCCGCCTCCTTGCCCGTGAGCCGGGCAGCCAGGGCTTCCAGCTCGTTGACCGTGGGGTCGTCGCCGTAGACGTCGTCCCCCACCTCCGCCCGGGCCATGGCGGCCCGCATCTCGTCGGTCGGCCAGGTGACCGTATCGCTTCGCAGGTCGATGTACTTCATGGCTGACATAGTACGCTCCGGGGCCGGATGGGGCAAGCGGCGGGGCGTCCCTGCGTCCGGATCAGATCCGCTTTCGGAACCGCGCGGCCGCGACGGACACGTACAGGGCCGCCAGGCCCGCCAGGGCCAGGGCTTCGGGCCACAGCGCGGAAAGGCCGGACCCCTTGAGGAAGAGGGAACGCACGATGCGCAGGTAGTACCGCAGGGGCATGAGGTACGTGACGGCCCGGATGGCGGCGGGCATGTTCTCGATCGGGAAGACGAACCCCGAGAGGATCATCATGGGGAACATGAAGAAGAAAATGGAGAACAGCATGGCCTGCTGCTGGGTCCGGGCCAGGGTGGACACGAAGAGCCCGATGCCCAGGGTGGAAACCGAGAACAGGATGGACAGCAGGGCCAGAAGGCCCAGGCTTCCCCTCGGGACGATCCCGAAGAAGATACGAACCGCCGCGAGAGCCAGGGTCAGGGTCACGATGCTGACCAGCAGGAAGGGGGCTAGCTTGCCCGCCACGAGCTCGCCTCGCCGCAGGGGGCTGGCCATGAGCTGCTCCAGGGTCCCCGCCTCCTTCTCCTTCACCACCGCCAGGGCCGTCAGGATGATCGTGAAGACCATGGCCAGGAGGGCGAAGATCCCGGGCACCATGAACAGGCGGCTCCGGAGCTCGGGGTTGTACCAGACCCGTATCCGGGCGTCCACGGAAGGCCCGGAGGGAGCGGCCGCTGGCAGGAGCCCCGCTCCGAAGGAGGAGGCGATCCCCGTCGCATAGGCCAGGGCGACGGCGGCGGTGTTCGACCGCGAACCGTCCACCACCAGGCCCAGCTGGGGGGAGGCCCGGGACCGGAGATCCCGGGAGAAGCCGGGAGGTATCACCACGGCGATCTCGGCGCGGCCCGCGAGGAGGGCGTCGTCCACGTCGGACCAGGAGGAGCACAGCTCCGCCAGGACGAAGGCCCCGGAGGCCCGGAAGGCCTCGGCGACGGCCCGGCTGTCCGCGGTGCGGTCCTGGTCGTACACGGCGGCGGGCACGTTCCGTACGTCCATGTCCGCGGCGTATCCCAGGACGAGGACCTGCATCACCGGCGCGACCAGGACCATGGCCCGCATCCGGACGTCGCGCTTGAGCTGGAGCAGTTCCTTTCGAATCAGGCTGGCGATCCGTCTCATCGCGGGCGGCTCCTTTCCCGGGAAAACCGGACGGACGCCGCGGCGATCGCGGCGGCGGCGTACAGGGCCAGGGCGGCGGCCGATCCTGCGTAGTACCGGAACGGGGCGCCCTTGATCACGATGGCCTTCAGGATCTCGAGGTAGTAGGTGGTCGGGAAGAGCTTCGTCGCCGCCCGGACGATCAGGGGCATGTTCCGGATGGGGAACACGAATCC
>JBFZER010000433.1:0-10546 GCA_041306765.1 Spirochaetota bacterium
CGGCCCGCCCCTGCCCCGCCAGGGACTGCTTAATCGCCCCGGGGCCGTATTCCGCGAGAACCACTCCGGACTGGCGGCACGAGAGGCGCAGGACGCCCTTGGCCTCCGAGACGGCCAGGGCGCTGGTGACATTTTTTGCGAAGTAGAGGGCTTCCATGGCCCCTTCGACAGGCCGGTAGAGGTCGAGGATTTCCCGGAGCTTCTCATGTATGTGGAGGAGCCGATCCCCCATGGGCATGGAGGAGTGTGTCGTGATGCAGCCGTGGGCTACGTAAAGAATGCGGCCGGGGCAAGCGTCGAGGACTCCCCAGCCCGTGGACGCCAGCCCCGGGTCCAAGCCCAGGACGCGCACGATCCCCCCCGGAATTGACGGGAGGGATCGCGGAGCTCCCTCGGGCTCACTCCTCCGCGTCTTCGGGGATGTTCGCGTTGTGGTAGACGTTCTGGACGTCGTCGCATTCCTCGAGTTTCTCGATCAGTTTGTTGATCTTGCCCCCCGCGTCCTTGTCCACGTCGATGTAGCTCTCGGGGATCATCGAAACCTCGGCCCCGTCCGTAGCCATTTCCTTGGCCGTGACGGCATTGTAGACGGTCTCGAAAGCCTCCGGGGCGGTGTAGATCACCAGTTCGCCGCCCTCGTTCTGGATGTCGTCCGCCCCGGCTTCCAGGGCGACCTCCATGACGGCGTCTTCGGTGTACTTCTCCCCGTCCAGGGAGATCACGCCCTTGCGGTTGAACAGGCGGAGCACCGCGTTGGAGGTGGCCAGGGAGCCTCCCGCGCGGGTGAGTATGTTCCGGACTTCCGCGGCTGCCCGGTTCTTGTTGTCCGTAAGCACTTCGATGAGGATAGCCACTCCTCCGGGAGCGTAGGCTTCATACACCAGCTCTTCGTAGTTGACGCCCTCAAGTTCGCCGGTGCCCTTCTTGATGGCCCGGTCTATGTTGTCCTTGGGCATGTTGGCGGCCCGCGCCTTGAGGACCGCGGTGCGGAGACGGGGATTGCCTTCCGCGTCCCCCCCGCCCATTCGCGCGGCTATGGAGATTTCCTTGATGAGCTTGGTGAACATCTGGCCGCGCTTCGCATCGGCGGCGCCCTTCTTGTGCTTGATTGTCGCCCATTTGCTATGGCCGGACATGTTGGCTCCTTATACGTATGGGATGTATGCCGATTCCGGGCGGGTCGATCCGACCGGGCCGAACGAACGGGGATACCCGACCTGCTGCCGAGCGAATTCCTGCAACAAGTCGCTTATCGCGGAAGCGGCGGAGGGTGAAGTCTCCCGTAAAACCATATCATATGATGCCAAACGATGTCAAGAAATGGAGTTGTTCGACATATCCGGCGCTGACGGGCGGTTCCGTACACTCCCATACCTTCAGGGCGTCCGGGGCGCTCTCGTCCGGCCTCGGCGGCCGGCATCCCGCGGAACGGACGTCCCGGAGAGACGCCCGCCGCGGAAACAGGGTCGCGGCATCCGCAGCGGGCCCTCGGGATTCCGGCGCAGGGGAGCTTACCGGGAGCGCCTGGCTTCAATGCGTCCCTTCTGCATACCCTGCTTCAGGATCTGCATCCGGAGATCGTCGTACCAGGCGAAGTTGAAGGGGGATTTCTCCCGGACGGTCAGCTTGACCGCAGTGTTGAGATCGTCCCTGCAGGACTCGCACACGCCGATATGGGCAAAATCGAAGAAAGAAAACTCAGGAACGGGATCATGAACTTCCTTCTTGCAGACGTCGCAGTAGATGTGTTCCATCGTGGCATCTCCTTGTGCTTCCCGGGTCCCGGGTCCGATTCGTTCGCGCTCCGCGTACCATGCGCGGCTCGGGCGCGGAATGCGCCCCGGCTATCCGGGAAATAGTTTATATGATAGCGTGGCGGTTGTCGAGGGTCGCCGGAAAAAAGCAAGGAGGCGTGGTGGAATCCTTCAGCTTCGAGGCGGGGGGGACATCCTTCCATCCCGGAAATCCCCTGATCATCGCGGAGATCGGCACCGGGCACGGTAAGGATCCGGGGAAAGCCGCGGAACTCCTGCACGCCGCCCGGGAAGCCGGCGCCGGCTGCGCGAAATTCCAGCATGTCTATGCCCGGGAGATCATCCACCCCCGGACGGGGTTCGTCCCTCTCCCGGGCGGTCCCGTGGCCCTGTTCGATAGATTCCGCGCCTTGGAGACCGGTCCCGGGTTCTTCCGGTCGCTCAAGGAAAAAACCGAGTCCCTGGGCCTCGTTTTCCTCTGCACCCCCTTCGGCGTCCGCAGCGCCCGGGAGCTTTCCGGCATCGGGGTGCGGGCATTCAAGGTTGCCAGCCCCGAGCTCAACCATTTCGAGCTCCTGGACGAAATCGCCCGGACCGGCCTGCCCGCGATACTCTCCTCCGGGGTCTCCAGCCTGGGCGACATCGAGCGTGCCCTCGAACGGTTCGGCCACTCCGACGGCAGCTCCAGGGCGGCTTCCCTCGCCCTGCTTCACTGCGTGACCGCCTACCCCGCGCCGGAAGAGGACTACAACCTGCGCGTCCTATCATCCCTGTCAAGGCTCCTGGGCCTGGCGGTCGGCGTGTCCGACCACTCCCGGGATCCCGTCCTGGTTCCCGCCCTGGCCGTCTGCTCCGGGGCTTCGATCGTGGAAAAGCACATCTGCCTCTCCCGCGCCGACCCCGGCCTGGACGATCCCATCGCCCTCCCTCCCGATGACTTCCGCCGGATGACCGACGCGGTCAGGACCGCGGCCGCGGATCCTCGGTCGGCCCTGGAGGCCCTTACCCGGGATTTCGGGGCGGGCCGGGTGGAAGCCGTGCTCGGAGACGGGGAGAAACATCTCGCGCCCAGCGAGCGGGCCAACTACGGCCGCACCAATCGCAGCCTCCATGCCCTCCGGACGATTCGCCGGGGCGAGGCCTTCACTCCGCGGAACGTGGCGGCCCTCCGGACCGAGAAGGTCCTGAGGCCCGGGCTGGGGCCGGAATTCCTCGGGGTCGTCCTGGGCCGCCATGCGGCCCGGGATGTCCCGGACGGGGAGGGCCTCGAGTGGGGGGATGTGGGGAGTCAGACGACAGGAGTCAGGAGTCAGGAGTCAGGAGTCTGATAGATCACACACACAACGGAACGTTGCTCGCAGATTACTGCCGCTTTTTCCTGTCGTCTGCCGCCCGGAAAACTCGACGAAGCCGAAGGCTTCGTTGCCGCGGGCGGCGCCAGCCGTCCGCGCTATTTCATATGCACCACCGTCTTCCCGAAGCCGCCTTCCTCGGGACGGGCGAAGTAGTAGTCCCGCACCGCCGGATGGGACTTGAGCAATTCATGGATCCCGCGCCCCAGGATCCCCTCCCCGGTTCCGTGGATGATGGAAAACAGGCTTAGGGAGGCCAGGCTCGCGGCTTCCAGCTGGTCCTCCACCGCTTTCAGCGCCTCCGCAAGCCTGTATCCCCGGAGGTCCAGCTCGAAGAGGGCCTTGGTTCTCCGTCCCACCCCCGGATCCACCAGAACCCTGGGCTGGGGGGGATCCTCCTCACGGCAGGCCTGGAGGTCCCCGGATCGTACGGTGAGGCGCAGGGATCCGACCTCCGCCACCCAGAATCCCTTCTTCCCCTTGCGTATCAACCTGCCCCGCTGCCGGGCCGCTCCTACCAGTACGGAAGAGCCCTCGCGAAGCTCGTCCTCCGAGGGACACGGAACGGTTTCCCGGGAGGTCTGCTTCCGGCCTTCCTCGTACCGTTCCTCCTGGGCCTTGACCTCTTCCTCCAGGTTTCCCAGGAAATCCTTCACCGCCCGGGTCTTTTCGGGAGTCAGTTCGCCCTCCCGGATCTCCCGGACGAGGTTCTCCAGCCCCCGGCGGCTCTCGGAAAGCAGTCGCCGAAGCTCGCCGATACCCTGTTCCCGCAGTTCCGCCTCCCGCTGGCGCAACTGGAGGGCCCGGAGGTCCGCCTTGCGCTGTTCCTCTTTCGCGTCCCGTATCCTGCGCCGCTGTTCCTCCTCCAGACCCTCCAGTTCGCGGCGCTTCTCGGAAAGCCCTTGTATCATCGCGGCTACGTCCGTCCTCTCCTCCGCCAGGTACCTCCGGGCGCCGGATACGATGGCCCCGGGGAGCCCGTTCCTCGCGGCCACGTCCAGGGCGCGGCTCTCCCCGGGGATGCCCATGATGATGCGGTAGGTCGGGGACAGGGTATTCTTGTCGAACTCCGCGGAGGCGTTGAGGACTCCGGGACGGGTGTATCCGTAGTTCTTGAGGATGCCGTGGTGGGTCGTCACGATGGTTAGACAACCGGTCTCGATGAAGTGGTCCAGCAGGGACATCGCGATGGCGCAGCCCTCTTCCGGATCCGTGCCGCTCCCCAGTTCGTCCAGGAGCACCAGGCTCCGGGAGGTGGCCCCTCCCACGATGCCCGAAACCGCCTTCATGTGGCCGGAAAAGGTCGACAGGGACTGGTCGATGGACTGCTCGTCCCCGATGTCCGCGTACACCCCGTCCAATACGGGCAGACGGGTTCCCTCGTCGGCCGGAACGGCCAGGCCGAACTGGTTCATCAGGCATAGAAGCCCGACGGTCTTGAGGCTGACCGTTTTTCCTCCCGTGTTGGGTCCCGTGATCACCAGGGTCCGGACCTCATCGGGTATCGCCAGGTCTATGGGCACGGCCTTGGATCCGAGCATGGGATGCCGAGCCTGCCGGAGGACGAGTCCCGTCGGACCCGGCAGGGCGAAGACGCCCCGGGAGAGGTGGGAGTACCGGGCCCGGGCCCAGAGGTCGTCGAAGGCTGCGCAGGCCGAGCGGGCGGCTTGGATGTCCTGGCGCCGGACCGCTATCCGGGCCGTGGTCTCCTTGAGGATCCGGAAGACCTCCTGCCGGTATTTCGCCTCGGCCTCCACGAGTTCGTTGTTCTTGCGAACCAGCGCCTCCGGCTCGATGAAGACCGTGCGGCCCGTGTCGGATACCTCGTGGACGATGCCGCGGACCTTTCCCTTGAAATTGGCCCGCACGGCCAGGACCGTCCTGCCGTCCCGCTGGGTCGGCAGGTCCGACTGGAGCATCGAGCGCAGCTCCCCGTCCTGGAAGAAGGAGGAGGTGATCCTCTCGATCTCGGAGTTGACCCGGCGGATCCGGGACTGGGCTTCCCGGAGCTCCGGAAGGTCGGCGAGAGTGCCGTCCCGGGCAAGGATCCGGAACACGATGCGGGGTATCTCCGCAAGGTCCGGGGATTCCTTGGCCTCCCCCGAAAGGACGGGATGATCCGTCCCGGCCAGAAAGGCCGCGAGCTCCCCGTAGGCTTCGGACCAGAGGGCCAGGGCGTACAGTTCCTCCTGCTCCAGGCAGGTGCCCTCCTTGGAAAGGACCGGAAGAAAATCCGCTATGGGAGGGAAGGTCCCGGTCGGAAGGGGAAGTCCCTCCTCGAAGAGCTCCGCGACGGCCCGGGCACGGGCCTTGGCGTCCTCCACCGCGCCGGCTTCGGAGGGCGGCAGGGATTCCAGGACCGAGGCTCGGCCCTCGTCGGAACGGCAGTATCCGGCGACATCGTCCCGGACTCGGCCGAAATCCAGGAGGCCCAGGGTTCTCTCATTCATCGTCATCTAGGTAGTCCCTCCGGGGTCTCCCGGACTTCTTCGCGTACTCCAGGGTCTGGTCCAGTTCGGAGCGCACCCGAAGGTAACTCTCGTAACGGTCCGGGTGGACGAGCCCCTCCCCCACCCCCGCTCGCACCCTGCATCCGGGCTCGTCCTGGTGGCCGCACGCCAGGCCGTAGTCGCATCCCTCCGCCAGGGGTCTCATCTCCGGGAAACAGGCCACCAGGGAGTCCTTGGGTATGCCCCGTATGGCCAACCTGCGGAACCCCGGGGTGTCCACGATGCGGGTGCGTCCGTCCCCCAGGGTGATCATCACGGACCGGGTCGTGGTATGCCGGCCGCGCTCGTACTTCTCGGAAACCTCTCCCACCCGGAAACCGAGTCCCGGCTCCAGGGCGTTGAGCAAAGAGCTCTTGCCGGCTCCGGACTGCCCCACGAAGGCCGCGGAAAGCCCGCGGATGCGGTCCCGGAGCTCCTCGACGCCCCGGCCTTCCCGGGCCGAGCAGGTAAGGATTTCGTAGCCTATGCGGCGGTAGTCCGCCAGGCGCGCTTCCGTATCCGGGTCCGCTCCCAGGTCGGACTTGTTGAGCACGATGAGGAGCGGAAGGTTTTCCAGCTCCGTGGTGACCGCGACGCGGTCCACGAAACGGGGGCGGAAGGGAGGCAGCCGCGCGGAGGCGATGCAGGCGACGAGGTCCAGGTTGGCCGCGATGGCTTGCACGGACTTGCCCTTCTCGTTCCAGCGCCAGAACAGGTTGCGCCGGTCTTCCATGCCCAGGATGGAACCCTGGTCCCCGTGGAAAGCATCCGGTTCAACCACCACGCGATCCCCGGGCGCCAGGGAGTTGTAGTAGCCCTCCAGGCTTCGGAGGATCTTTCCCTTGATGGCGCAGCGCCGGAGCGCTCCGTCCGGGGTTTCCACCAGGAAGGAGTTGTTGGACCCGGTCACCACGACACCGGTCAGGTCCGTCACAGGGCGCCTCCGAAGGAAAGTCCGTAGAGTTCCGCGAATCGGTCGAGGCCGGTCCAGGTTTCCGGGTCGCCCGTGGCATAGAGCCCGACGCAGGATGAATCCGAACCTTCCCCGGCCGGCTCCGGGGAGGACCGCGGCTCTCGGGACTCGAATCCGTCGGAGGCTCCGCGGTACACCGCCGCCGCCCTGCGGGCCACGCCCTCCCGGGAATCGACGATCCGGACGCCCGGTCCCGCGGCCCGGGCGATATAGTCCGCGACATGGAGGAAATGGGTGCAGGCCAGGACAATGCGATCCGCTCCGGAATCCAGGACGGGTTCCAGCGCGGTCCGGCACGCCGCCAGGCGCTCGCCGTCGGAGGCGTCCAGGAAGTCCCGTTCCACGAACTCCACGAGGTCCTGGGCGCCTACGCGCAGGACGCGCGTCCCCCGGGCCCAGCGGTCCACCAGGGAGTCGAGGTAGGGATCCACGGCGGCCCGGTCCGTGGCCAGCACCGCGATGGTCCCTGTCCGCGTGGACTCCGCCGCGGGTTTGACCGCGGGCACGGTTCCCACGAAGACCGCATCCTGGAACCGGGCGCGGACCGCTTCCAGGGCGGCCTGGCTGGCGGTGTTGCAGGCCAGGATGACGAGCCGGGGAGAAAACCGCGCCGCGATCCGTCCCATCCTTTCCAGGACCAGGGATCGCACCTCGTCCCGGGTCTTGAGGCCGTAGGGAAAGCCTTCGCGATCCGCGGCATACAGGATCGGGACGCCCGGCAGGCGGGTCCGGAGGGCGGCGAGGTACGGAAGCCCTCCGACCCCGGAATCGAACACGGCGATGCAGTCGCTCGGCATCTCAGGGCTTGAAGAGATCGTCGAAGGAAGAACGGGCCCGTACGGAATCCGATGTGGACTTGGCCAGGCCCTTCCCGGCTTCCGCGGACAGGGAGAACCATTCGCAGAAGTTCGCCTTTTCCTTGTCCGGGACAAGCTCGCTGACGGTCTCCGCGCAGTCCCAGTGGGCGCCGGGCTTGAAGAATCGGCAGTTGCGGCAGACGTGGAGGGCGAGACCGCAGTCGGGGCAGGTATCCCGGAAGCCGACGCGTTCCCTGGGCGTGATCTTACTCCCGCAGGCGTAACACATGCTCTCATGCTATCCCGGATTCCCGAGGCTTGGCAATGCCGGCGCTTCGGTATACCCTGTTCCGCATGTACTCCTTCATCCGCTGCCAGGCGCCCGGATGCGGTTCCACTGCGCTGACCGGGCAGACCGCCTGCGCCGAACACCATCCGGATCCCGCCGCCTGCGCGGCGGACCTGGCGGGCCGCATCGTCTCGGGCGAAACGATCAAGGACCTGAACCTGGCCGGGCTCTCCCTGGAGGGCCTGAATTTCGGGAAGCGTCACTTCTACGGGTGCAGCTTCTCCCGGGGGACGATCCGGAACGTCCTGTTCACGGGGGCGGTCTTCCGGATGTGCTTCTTCGACTTCTCCGTCCTGGACTCCTGCGACTTCTCGGGATCGGACATACAGTTCTGCTCCTTCGCGGGCAGCCGCGTATCCAACAGCTCCTTCGAGAACTCTGAATTCGTGCACAACAACTTCA
Source organism: Spirochaetota bacterium (assembly GCA_041306765.1). Taxonomy (GTDB): domain Bacteria; phylum Spirochaetota; class Spirochaetia; order Treponematales; family UBA12059; genus JAAYUR01. The sequence continues at coordinate 8,117 of JBFZER010000433.1, forward strand.
ACGGGGCCCGCACCCGGGAATGCACCTTCAACTACAGCAACCTCTACAACTCGCGGTTCATCCGCTCCGAGTTCGAGTCCACGGACTTCGTGGACTGCAACATGAAGAAGGCATACTTCCTTCGAACCAAGGAGAGCGACGTCTCCTTCAAGTTCTCCAACACCCAGGAAGCGGTGTTCGACATCGAACTGGAGGAGGAGACGTGAAGGTATTCTTCCACTACTCGCTCTACGGGTTCTCCAACGTCTACCTCGTGGGCAACGAGGAGAGCGGGGACGCCCTGCTCGTGGATCCCGCGGAGTTCACCGAGAACCTGCTCAACTTCATAGAATCCAACGGCTACTACGTCCGCGCGGTACTGATCACCCACAACCACATCCACCATGTACGGGGGCTGTCCACCCTCCTTCGGATCTACGACTCCCAGGTATTCTCCAGCAACGCGGAGGTCCGGGACATACCCTGCACGGTGCTCCACGACGGGGACGTGATAGACGTATGCGGCATGCGGGTCGAGGCCATTTCCGTCCCCGGACATTCCTCGGACTCCATCGTATACAAGGTAGACAGGCTGCTGTTCACCGGGGATACCCTGGAGGCCGGTATGATCGGCCACACCTTGAGCCGGTACGGCAACGCCCTCCTCCGGGAGGGAATCGACCGGAGGATCCTCTCCCAATCCGAGGACTGCCTCATCCTGCCGGGCCACGGCCCCCCCTCCACCGTGGGGGCCGAACGTCTGTACAACCTTGGCATGGCCGAAGAGGCGGCGGCCGACCTGCTCTCGGACCGATACGAACTTTTCGTGTAATCGATCCCGGCTGCGGGTTCCATCCGGCAACTTTACTTTTCCCCTGCCCCGACCTATACTCGGTCGGAATCCCACGGAAGCCGACATAATCGGCCCGGATGTCAAGAAAGGAGAGACGCATGCGCCGTTCCCGATGGATCCTCGCGTTAGCAGCCGCCCTCTACGCCCTTACGACCGTCGCCTCCGCGTTCGCCGCGGACGACGTCCGCGGGCTCTGGAAAATCATCGACGACAAGACCGGCAAGCCCCGGGGCTATGTCCTTCTGTACCTCAACGAAGGCAAGCTCTTCGGACGGATGGTGGCCACCATCGACAAGGAAACCGGATCCATCAAGGACACCCTGGACAGGAGGAACGAAAAGGCGACAAAGCTCGCGGGGGATCCCTTCTACGCGGGACTCGATTTCGTCTATCGCCTGGAGGACAGGGGCAAGGAATGGCGGGGGCAGATCCTGGATCCCGAGTCCGGGGACGAATACGACTGCCGGCTCTGGAAGGAAGGGGACAAGCTCGTTGTGCGGGGCCAGCTAAAAAGCCTGGGCTTCCTGGGACGGAACCAGACCTGGATGCGCGCGGCCGAGACCGAACTGGGCGGCTTCTCGGTGCCGGATCCCCGGGGCTTCGACCCGGTCATTCCCCGGAAGAAATAGCCGAAGACGAGGCGCGGGCGCCCGGCTGCCCTGGTCGGTCTCCGGCCGCCCCGCCTTACACCGGAACCGCCGTAAATCTTCGCCCGGGACTCGCGATCCAGTCCTGGCAAGGAATAAGCCTCAACTCCCGGCTTCCGTCCCGGACCGAGCGGTCCAATACCGCAAACACGGTGTCCGCCATGAGCTCCAGGGCGTCCCGGGCGTCGCCCGTCCTGAGGTAATGACCCAGGAACAGGGCCGCGGTAAGGTCGCCGGCGCCGACCAGGGGAGGATGCAGGGGCAACTCCGGAGTGGAGAGCACGAAAGCCCCCTCCGAATCGCTCAGAAACAAGGATATGGAACCGTCGGCTCCAGAGTCCGGCTTGAAGCTCGTGATGAGGACAAGCCGCGGCCCCCGCTCGTGCAGGAAATCCGCCGCCCTCCGGGCGTCCCGGAGCCCCCCGATCGTAACGCCCGAAAGCAGTTCCGCCTCGAACTGGTTGGGCGTGACGATGTCCGCCTTCCGGACGGCCCGTTGTCTCAGGAACTCCGGTATGCCCGGGTGGACCGTCGCCCCCCGGTCGTAGTCGCCCATCACCGGATCGCAGCAATACAGCGCAGCGGGATTGGCTTTCTTCACGGCCTCCGCGGCGCCCAGGATGATCCCGCCGATGTCCGGGTCCCCCAGGAATCCGGACAACACCGCCGCGCATTCCGGCAGGACCCCCCGCTCCTCGATTCCCCGGAATACCTGGGCGATATGCTCCGCGGAAAAGACCTCGCCCCTCCATCCGCCGTACCCCATGTGGTTGGAAAACTGGACGGTGTCGATGGGCCACACCTCGAATCCCATGCGCTGGAGGGGGAAAACCGCGGCGCGGTTGCCCGCGTACCCGTAGGCGACGTGGGACTGGATCGAAAGGATGCTCACCTGTGGCCTCCCGGGCATCGGTCGCGGATGGAAACCGGCCTTTCCATCTCCTCCATGCA
>JBFZER010000434.1:0-7511 GCA_041306765.1 Spirochaetota bacterium
GATGTCTTGGATGCCTGGTGTCACTTCCGTTCACTGTCCACCGTCCACCGTCCACCGTCATGCGCATCGTCAAGGTCGGCAATCTTCTCCTCGGCCCGGGCTATCCCGTCGTCATCCAGACCATGTGGAAGGAGCCCCTGGTATCCGGGGATCCGGGTCCCCTCCTTTCCCGAATCGAAAAACTGAAATCCCTGGGCTGCGGAATTTTGAGGTTCGCCGTCCCGGACCTTTCCTCGGCGGATATCCTCGGAGAGCTGTCCCGCCTCTCCCCCCTGCCCCTGGTGGCGGACATCCACTTCGACTGGCGCATCGCCCTCCGCTGTCTCGACTATCCGGTAGCCAAGATCCGCATCAACCCGGGCAACATCGGGTCCCGGAACAAGGTGGAGGAAGTGGTCCGCAAGGCCGCGGCCCGGGGCGTTCCCATCCGGATCGGAGTCAACGGAGGATCCCTGCCCCAGGACCTCCGGGACTCGGACGATCCCGCCGGTGCCATGGCGGCCGCGGCGGAGCGGGAGATCGAGGTCCTGGAATCCCTGGGGTTCCGGGACTACCTCGTGTCCTTGAAGTCCAGCGACCTGCACGCCACCCTGGAAGCGAACCGCCGCTTCGCGGCCTCCCATGACGTTCCCTTGCACCTGGGGGTGACCGAGGCGGGGCCCCTGATCCCCGGGATCGTGAAAAACGCCGTGGCCCTGCACGCCCTGCTCTCCGAGGGAATCGGCGCCACCCTGCGCGTCTCCCTGTCCGACAGTCCGGAAAGCGAAGTCATCGCGGGCAGGGAAATCCTGGCTTCCGCCCGGCGGGGACGTCCGGGAGTCAACATCATCTCCTGTCCCCGCTGCGGCCGTGCGGGCTTCGACGTCCACGGCTTCCTGGCGCGGTGGCAGGATCGGCTGTATGCCCTGGACAGGGACATCACCGTCGCGGTCATGGGCTGCGCCGTGAACGGCCCCGAGGAGGCGAGGCACGCGGATATCGGCATCACCGGCGCCGGAGACAAGGCCGTGATCTTCCGGGGAGGCAAGATAGTCCGAACGATTTCCGCGGAAGAGGCCGATACTGTATTCGAGGAAGAATTGTCGCGCCTATGAACCGAACCCTTCGTTTCCGCACTGCGGCCCTGATAGCCGCCGCCCTCATGCTGGCCCCCTGCCTGGGGGCCGTGGAATCCAAGGTCTGGGTGGAGTTCGAGAACGGGAAACGCCTGTTCCGGCAGAAGGAATTCGGCCAGGCCCTCAACGCCTTCCGCAGCGCAGCCAGCGAACGCCGAAGGATGTTCGAAGGCGCGTCCCGCGCCCTTGCCGCCGCGATCGACTCTCCCCAGGCCCGCAAGTCCGACGGATCCATCCTTGCCCTCGTGGACGAGTACGCCAAGGATAACTTCCTGGCCTCGGAACTTGACCAGATCAACGCCCAGGCCGGATCCTCCCTCCGGAAAAAGATAGACCTGCTCCGCCAGCGGCGGCTCACCGACCGCTTCCGAGGCTACCTGGACGCCCTGTACCTCACCCTTGAGTACCGCACCTTCGACGAGCTCGGGGATTCTCTTGCCAAGCTGCAGGGTGCCGCAGCGGCCCTGGCCATGTATCCGGAGGCCGAGTTCTGGATCGGACGGGTCTTCCAGGCCGAGGGGGAGCTCAGGCTGGCGGAGATCCAGTACTCCCGGGCCTGGGACATGCGGGAGGCCTACGAAATTTCCGACGACCGGTTCACCCCCCTGTACGCCCTGGCGGACCTGCACAGGACCCGGGGTGACTTCCTTAGGATGGAGGAGCAGTACCTGGCCGTAGTCCGGCACGATCCCACGGCATCGGATCCCAGGAACGAGTATTTGCGGAATGCGATGCTCAACACCCTTACCAAGGACGGGTTCGACAAGTTCATGAGCCTGTACCGCACCGAGGGGGACTTTGCCGTCCGCGCCTACGACGCCCTCGGAACCTTCTGGTACGAGAGCGGCCGGCAGGGTAAGGCGGTCCTGTACCTGGGCCTGGGAGTCAACCGGATCCTGACGAAGGCGATAGACGCGGTCCGCTCCGGGGAGCCTTCCTATGCGTACACACGGCTGGCGGAGCTGATGGGCCGGATATCCTCGCAGAGGGACCTCGCGGAGTTCGCCCGGAACGCGGAGCTTCACCGCCTACTGTTCACCCTGGCCGACGCGCTCTACGCGAACGGGGCCCGGGGGCCGGCCCGGGAGCTGTGGCGGACCCTTGCGGACCTGCCGGATTCCGGGATTTGGGGGACACGTTCGGCTTCCCAGCTGCGATCTCCGGTGGTCAAGGTTCCCGCCCTTCCTTGAGCCTCCGGCTGCCTACCTGCTCCTGATCCGAAGACGGAACCTGCGAGGGACGGTTCTCAAGGCTTGTCTATCGGGAATTGCTTGTCGGCGATGATGCCCCGGATCAGTTCCCGGATGAAGGGATTCACGATGGAATAAACCCGGCGCGTCTTCTGGACCTCGGCGGAAACGATGTTGTTCTGCTTGAGGATCGCCAGGTGCTGGGATATGACCGGCTGAGGCTGGTTGAGGCATTTCCACATATCGGAGACGCAGGGATCTTGCTGCTTAGCGATCAGGCACAGGAGCCGGAGGCGTATTGGATGTCCTACGGCCTTGAGCATCCGGGCATATTCCGCGAGCCGTTCCGAGGGACAAAGATCGCTGGCTTCCATAATACCTCATTGTATATTAAAAAACCTATTTCTTCAATAGAGACTCGATCTCTCGTTTCGGGGCGGATTCCAGGTAGTCCACGATCCTAGCGCGGTCCTCGTCGGCGATGCGCGTGAAGGCGAACGCCAGGACGTGGTTCTTTCGGACGAGGGTGCAGCCCAGGGAAATGACGTCGGATCCCACCCGGAGGGAGCAATCCTCCAGGAAAACCCCGGGTTCCAGGTCCTCCGTCAGGGCGGGAAGATCGGGTTTCAGGGAAAGGCCGGAAACGCTGACGGTCTCGATGCGGCCCGCGACCGGCACGCCGTCGGAGGGCCGGTTGAACAGGAAGTCCAGCCTGTCCCAGGCGGCCGGGACGAGGCGGTCCGAGGTTCGGGATTCCTCGATGGCGACATACCGTTTCAGGATCTGCTGGAACCGGGAAAGCTCGGCTCGGTCGCCGAGATCCTCCTTCACCACGCCGTTCACCCCCAGGTGCATGGCCTTGGCCGCCTCCTCGAAGGGAAAGACCTCACCCTTCAGCAGGATGAACACGCATCGCTCCTTGGCCCAGGATCTGCGCGCCACCTGCACCAGGGGTTTCCAGTGCCTCGGAAAGTCCCGGGCGCTCACAAGGATGGCATCCGGTTCCAGTTCCTCGAGGTTATCAAGGGCCTTCAGGGGGTTGCGGTACCGGATTACGTCGAAACCCAGGGGACGGAGGTAGAAGCGGATGATATCCGCGATGGCATCATCCTCGACGATAAGGAGTGCCTTCATTCGGTCCCCTTGTTCAGCACGGAATAACCGACGACATACCAGACGTCGTCGCGTTTCTGGAGTTGGTACGTGTATTCCTTTACCATGCGGATCTGCTGGTACTGGAATTTTTCCAGAACCCGGACGATCCCGCTGGATGCGGAATACCGGGTTTCCAGGATGTCGAACCAGTAGGGGACCGTGACAATGTCGTTGTCCACGATTTCCTGTTCCAGTTCTTCCTTGTACCGGTCCAGCATCCTCCGGCGGCCGTCGTCGGACTCCTTGTCGTAGACCCGTTTTTTTTCGGGAGTCCGGGTAAGGAGGGCTTCCAGGTCTAGGTAGAGGAAGAACTCGTTCCATCGGCCCTTCTGGCGGGCCTCCAAGGTCCTGCGGATCACCTCGTCCGGGGGCACCCGCTCTGCCCGGAGGATGTCCCCCGTCTCGGCGGAGAGGGTCTCGGCGATGGAGGGGATGCCGGCTCCGGGCCGTACGGAAACCACGAGGTCCGGGGAGTAGGACGGGCGGGAATCAGGACGGAGCAGTTCCGGGTGGAAGAGGACCCGGACCCGGTAGACGCCCGCCTCGTCCATGCGGACGTACCGGCGAAGGTCTTCCACAAAGGAGTATTCCTCCCCCGGCTGGAGGGCGATCTCCCGGTAGAATACCGGGCTGCCCGAGGCTATGGTCCGCTTGTAGGTGTCGCTGGCGTCCAGAAGGCGGTTGGACGGGGTGCGGGCTTCGAAAGCCAGGGAGAACATCCGCTCCTCCGCCAGCTTGAAGCGGTACGGGGAGGCCGAGGGATTGGTGATGGTGATCTTGAGGAACACCTCGGAATCCGTATAGTAAATGCGTTTGTCGAAGAAGCGGACGGCGATTTCCGGCTGTGCCGAGGCGATGCCGACGGCCAGGGCCGCCAGCAGCAGAACCAGTATCGTGCGCGGGAGGTTCACCGGGTACGCTCCTTGTAAGACCCTATCGTATTGTATATCATGGGCCGCCGTCCAGGATCCCCTGCGCCGTTCCCGGACGGATTTCGGCCCAAGATCCCCCGTATGATTCTCGGAAACCTTGCATGAAATCATTATACCTGCTGGATGTACTGACCCGCCTGGAAACCTCCCTTCCGGCGCGGGATTTCCTTTCCAGGGTGGCCGGGGGACGCTTTCCCGTGGACTGCGGCGGTCTGGAAGGATCCTACACGGCCCTGGCGGCTGCCCTCTGTCGGCTGCGCCTGGGCTTGCCCGTCCTCGTGGTGGTTCCCACGGACCTGGAGGCCGAGGGCTTCGCCCGGGACCTTGAGCTGGCGGGGGTGGAATCCGAGAGCTTTCCCTGGTGGGGCACCGCGGCATACCGGCCGGTATCGCCCCGGTCCCCGGTTTTCGGGGAGCGGAGCGCCGCCCTGGCCCGGGCCCTGGGCCGCGCGGGGGTCGGTTCGGATACCTCCGGGGAGTCCGTAGTCGTGGTGGCCAGCCAGCGCGCCGCTCTCACCCCCGTGCCTCCCCCGGAGTACTTCGGGAGCCTGCTTGTGTCCCTCGAACGGGGACAGAGCTTCGACCCCGAGGACGTGGTCCGGCGCCTTTCCTCCTACGGCTACCTGCGGGTTCCCAGGGTCTCCCTGCCCGGGGAGTTCGCCCTGCGGGGGGAGGTCCTGGATCTCTTCATGCCCGGGGACGAAGAAGCCTGCCGAATCGTCTTCGAGTTCGACCAGGTCGAGGAACTCCGCCGCTTCGACCCCGCCGACCAGAGTTCCCGCCCCTCCCGGGAGGACGCCGTGGTCATCCGTCCGGTCAAGGAGCTGGTCTGGGACGAGGAACGGCGGACCGTCCTGGTCCGGCGGCTGTCCGGGCTGCGAGGCTACGGCCCCGAGCCTGCAGGCCTTCTGGATTCGACCCTGGCGGAGTTCGGGGAAGTGGTTGGCGAGGAGCTCCTTTTTCCCTTGGCCTTCGACAGACCCTCCACCCTGTTCGACTATCTGCCGGAGAACGCGGTAGTCTTCCTGGCGGAACGGGAGCGGCTTTCCGGCCAGGCGGAGGCGATCGCCCGGGAATACGCGGGCCTGTACCGAAAGGCCGCCCTGGAAGGTCCCGTCCCCCCCCCGGAAACCCAGCTTGCGGATTTCGAGACCCGGGTCGCCTTGCTGCCCCGGGTCGTTCGGACCTGGAGCCTGGCGGACGCTTCCGCGAAGGACCGCCTGGCCTTCGGCTCCGAGCCTCCCCGGTCCTTTTTCGGCAATGTGACGTATTTCAAGGAGGAGCTGGGCTCTCTGACCCGGGGAGGATACGACGTGCGTATCTTCGCGGAGACGGATGTCCAGGCGGAGCGGATACGCCTGATGCTCAAGGATTTTCCCGTGCAGGTCCAGCCCGCGGGCCTGTCCGCCGGCTTCTCCCTCCCCGAACTCCGGCTGATCCTGATCCAGGAAAGCGAGATATTCGGCCGCCGCAAGCGGGCCCCCAAATCCCTGAAGACCGCCCGGTCCCGGGTCATCGATACCTTCATCGAGCTGTCCCCCGGGGACTTCGTGGTGCACGTGAACTACGGGATCGGCCGTTTCACCACCATCGAGCGGATGAAGGTCCTGGGCAACGACCGGGACTACGTGAAGATCGAGTACGCCGAGGGAGAGACGGTCTTCGTGCCCATCGAGCAGGCCAACCTGGTCCAGCGGTATATCGGGAACGAGGGCGAGGAGCCTCGCCTGGACCGCCTGGGATCCAGGAGCTGGGAAAACCGGAAGTCCAGGGTGCGCAAATCCGTGGAGGACCTGGCGGAGCGCCTGATCCGGATCTACTCCCGCCGCCGCACCGCCAAGGGCTTCGCATTTCCCCAGGACAGCGAGTGGCAGACCGCCTTCGAGGCCTCCTTCCCCTACGAGGAAACCGAGGACCAGCTCCGCTGCATAGCCGAGGTAAAGTCGGACATGGAGTCCGACAAGCCCATGGACCGCCTGGTCTGCGGGGACGTGGGGTACGGCAAGACCGAGATAGCCCTGCGCGCGGCCTTCAAAGCCGTCATGGGGGGCAAACAGGTCGCCTTCCTGGCCCCGACGACCATCCTGGCGGAACAGCACTACGAAACCATGAAGGAGCGCTTTTCAGATTTCCCGGTCCGCATCGCCATGCTTTCCCGGTTGGTGGAAAAGAAGGACCAGAGGCGCATCGTGGAGGAGGCCCGCTCGGGAGCCGTGGATATCCTGGTGGGCACGCATCGGATCCTCCAGAAGGACATCGCCTTCAAGGAGCTGGGGCTCCTGGTGGTGGACGAGGAGCAGCGCTTCGGGGTCAAGGACAAGGAGCGGCTCAAGGAGATCAAGGCCTCCGTGGACTGCCTGACCCTGACGGCTACTCCCATCCCGCGGACCCTGCACATGTCCCTCCTCAAGATCCGGGATATGTCCGTTCTGTCGACGCCCCCTTCCAACCGCCATCCCATCCGGACCTTCGTGGAGGAGTACGACGACGGAAAGATCGCCCAGGCCGTCCGGCGCGAGGTGGAACGGGAAGGACAGGTTTTCTTCCTCCATAACCGCATCGAGAGCTTGGAGGACGTGCGTATCCGGCTGGCCGCCCTGGTCCCCGAGGTGATGGTGGAGACCGCCCACGGCCGGATGGACGCCCGGGAGCTGGAGGACGTCATGCACCGTTTCATCCACGGCGGTTTCCACGTCCTGGTGTCCACCACGATCATCGAAAACGGGATCGACATCCCCAACGTCAACACCATCATCATTGACCGGGCGGACGTGTACGGGATCTCCCAGCTCTACCAGCTTCGCGGAAGGGTGGGACGCTCGGACCGGGTGGCCTTCGCCCACCTCTTCTACCCGGACAAGCGGGTGCTTTCGGAAATAGCCATGAAGCGTCTGCAGATCATCTCGGATTTCACGGAGCTGGGCTCGGGGTTCAAGATAGCCATGAAGGACCTCGAGGTCCGCGGCGCGGGGAACCTCCTGGGGCGGGAGCAGTCCGGGGACATCTACGCCGTGGGATTCGACCTGTACCTCCGGCTGCTGGACGAGGCCGTCGCCCGGCTCACCCAGGAAGGCTGGGAGCCCGAGGAGGATCCCTACCTCGAGCTGGATTACGCAGGC
>JBFZER010000435.1:0-3073 GCA_041306765.1 Spirochaetota bacterium
CGAAGGGCTTCGTTGCCGCTAGGCTGTCCAAAGGACAGCCTAGCGCGACTCTGTGTCTCTGTGGTTTCTTGTTACGAAAGCCTAAATCGTCCTAATCTTTCTCTATTCCCAGCATCACCGCCAGGTCTTCCTTGGCCTTGTCCAGGGCGGACTGGTATTGGGACTTCAGGCGGCCTACGTTCTGCTGGTAGACGTTCAGGAACTCCGGGTCCGACAGGGGGTCCAGACGCACGGCCTGGCCCGTGCGGGCGGCCAGTTCCTGCTCCTTGCGCTGGAGCTTGGGGGCGTACTGCTTGCGAAGCGCCGCGTCCAGGTTGGACGCGTCCTCCAGGTACCGGGCCAGAAAATCCTCGATCTGCTTCAGCAAGCCCGCGACCCGCTTGTCCGGGAAGGGGGAGGAGGTCAGGGCGGAAAATCCCTTGGCCAGGGTCTCGAGGGTTTCCGGGGATATCCCGGCCTTGGTGAGGGGCAGCTGGATCCGGGCTGCCAGAACCCCGAAGACCGCCTGGCGCAGGCAGCCCCGGTCCTCCTTGGGGATGGACTTGATCCGGGCTTCCAGGTCGACCGCGGCGGGATTGGAAAGGAATTCCCCCGCCAGCTTCTGTCCTTCCTGCTTGAGTTCGAAGGACTTAAGGGCTGCAGGGTCCGCCTTCATGTCCTTCGTCCGCTCCAGGGCTATCTCGAGAGCGCTTTTAATCAGGGCCATGAATGTACTCCTTGCTGGGCCGCCGACCGATCCGGTGCGCGTCCGGTCGGAGCCTCCTTATTCCCGTAATTCCGGTTTCCGGCTTTCGATGTTTCCCGGGGCGGATGCGGCCGGTGCGGACGTCCCTTTCCCGGGCTTCCGCCGAAACTGCGCGGTCAGCATCCCCGCCTTCTCGAAGATCGACACGAAGATGACCAGCCCCGCCGCGTATTCCAGGACTCGCCAAGCCCAGGGGGCTTCCCACTGTACCGCCGCCCGCAGGACCTCCGCGGTATAGAGCGCCATGGTGGAGAAGATGGCGGCCTTTCCCATGAGGGTGGACTGGGTCCGGATCGGCCGCCGGGCCATCAAAAGGACGGCCATCCCCGCCCCCTGGAAGACCAGCCGGAAGATCACGACCCAGAAGAACCATCCGGGTATAAGTTCATAATAGTAAAACACGATGGACAGGACAATCAAAACGCAGTAGTCGCTGATCGCGTCCAGCATGCGCCCCATGAAGGTGACCTGCCGGGATGCCCGGGATATCCAGCCATCCGCGAAATCCGTCACGAATACAAGGGCCACCAGGACCAGCAGGGGTGTCTGGATGGAGTACTCCTTGGACGCCACGATCAGGATGAGCAGGGTCGGCAGGGTGGACATGCGCGCCAGGGTGACCTCGTTGGCCAGGTTGACCCGGGCCAGGGAACGGCCGCCCTCCACCAGGGCGAAGTCCTTGCGGAAGGCCAACAAAAACGCGAGGATGGCCAGGTGAAAGACCGTGGTGGTGAACAGGAAGAGCCGTATGTAACCGTCCGAGAAACGGTAGGCCCGGAAGAAGACCAGGAACAGGAGAGCTTGGAACGCGAAGAATCCCGCCACGCTGAGGTAGATGCTACGGGAAAGCCGGGTTCGGTCTTCCATTGACTTACATCCCTCTTGTCCGTCGCTGGGCCGGGGAATCCGGCCGCTCACGCTCCCGCGCCCGGTTTCAAGCCGCGGGAATAATCCATGGTAGTCCAGACGGCGGTCGCGGCGGTGATCCACATGAGAGCCTTCTGAAGGGCGGCCAGGACGGGAACGGCCGCTGCAAGGACGGGAAGGGACCGGGCCGTCACCAAGGCGAGCACGGCACCGCAGGCGACGGCGTAGATCACGGCCTTGATTTTTCCGCTGGGCCGGGCCGACATGACGATGCTCTTCCGCATGGCAAGGAGGCGTACGAAGGAGACCGTCACATCCCGGTACAGGACCAGCAGGAAGACCCAGGCCGGCAGGAATCCGGTGACCAGGAAAGCCAGGAAATACGTCAATCGGCTGAAGGAATCCGCGAAGGGATCGTAAAATTTCCCGAAATCCGTGACGGAACCCGTCTTCCGGGCGATTTTCCCGTCCAACAGATCGGTGATCTCCATTACTATGAAGATGCCCCAGTACAGGAACGCCGCCCAGGGAGGGGCCTCCCCGTCCTTCGTGAGGGAGGTGAAAAGCGCGAAGAAAACGGGGGACAACCCGATCCGGACGGTCGTGACGAGGCTGGGAAGGGTCATGGGACGATGATACCCAGGAGGGGTTTGCGGTGTCAATGAATGACGGGGGGCGGGAGCCCCGGAATATCCGGGACCTGGATGCGGACCGTGCCGGGAATGTGAGGTTCGTCCTGTTCGATATAGACGACACGATCACCGAGGGCGGGCGACTTCCGGAAGAATCCTATTCCGCCCTCTGGCGCCTGGCGCGGGCGGGGCTCGCGGCGGTGCCGGTGACGGGCAGGCCCGCCGGCTGGTGCGACCTGATCGCCCGACAGTGGCCCGTGGACGCCGTGGTAGGGGAGAACGGCGCCTTCGCCTTCTATATGGAGGGAGGGAAACTGGAGCACCTCTTCCATCCCGAGGCACGGGACCCCGCGGCGGCGCGCGCCCGTCTCGAACCCCTTCGTGACCTCGTCCTGGCGGAGGTGCCCGGATCCCGGGTGGCGAAGGACCAGTTCTCCCGGCTCTTCGACCTGGCCGTGGACTTCGCGGAGGAGGAGCCCGTACTGCCCCTGGAAGCCGCCGTGCGGATTCGGGATTTCTGCGAGTCCCGGGGCGCCCGGGCCAAGATCTCCTCCATCCACGTGAACGCCTGGTTCGGGGCCTACGACAAGCTGTCCATGGCCGAGCTCTACCTCTCCCGCCGACACGGCTGGGATCCGTTGAGGGACCTCGGGCAGGTCCTGTATTTCGGGGACTCCCCCAACGACGAGCCCATGTTCGAGCGCTTCCCTCACGCCGTCGGCGTGGCCAACGTCAAGGATCTCGCCCACCTGATGCAGTCGCTGCCGGCCTACGTGACCGAGGAGCGGGGCGGCTACGGATTCGCCGAGCTGGTCACCACCCTGCTGCG
>JBFZER010000436.1:0-9011 GCA_041306765.1 Spirochaetota bacterium
GGACGAAGGCCTTCCGGGATGCCAGGGCTCCCAGGGGTACGCAGTCCGCGGTGGCCCGGAAGGCCCCGTCCGCGCTCAGGTGGATCGTGCGGCAGTAGGGGCAGAGTCCCGGTGGCGGAGAACCCGCAGGCAGGTCGATCCGGGCCGTGGACTCGCAGTCCGGGCCGGCGAGATACCCCGAGTCGGCGCAGATCGTCTCCCGGCGCAGGGCGTCCGGGGGGGGCGCGAACCAGGGATCCCGGGGCAGAAGCTCGAAGACGTCGAACAGCAGGGGCGCCGCCGCCTCGGAACCCCGGAGCTCCGGCCTCCCCTCCCCCGTGGCGTTTCCCGCCCAGACGGCCACCACGTGCTCCGAGGTGACTCCGATCGCCCAGGCGTCCCGGAAGCCCTGGCTGGTCCCGGTTTTCCAGGCTATGCGCCGGCCCTCGGCGAAGTCCTTCCAGGCGGCTTCCTCCGCGGGGCGGCCGACATCCAGCAGGGCCCGCAGGGTCAGGTAGGCGGCCCCCGGGGAGGCGGGAACGGAGCCCGGACCGGGCGGTCCCCCCCCGGGTCCGGCACGGCCCGAAGCTCCGGGGCCGATCCCCGCCTTCCGGTATTCGAGGCTCGGCGCTCCCCGGGACGGCAGGCCCCGGGCCGCCCGGGCCAGGGCGGCATAGGCCGCCGCGGAGTCCCGGAGGGTCGCCTCCGCCCCGCCCAGGATGAGGGTGAGACCGTAGGCATCCGCGGTCCTCCGGAGGTTCGAAAACCCGTATCGCTTGAGGAGGGCCAGGAAGGCGTCGGTCCCGTAGGCCCGGAGGAGGCGGACGAAGGGGACGTTCAGGGAGTGCGCCAGGGCCCGTTCCGCGCTTACGGCGCCCGCGTAGGTGCGGGTATTGTTCTCGGGGGAGAAGGACCCGAAGCTGGTGGGCAGGTCGGGCACCAGGGTCTTGGGGGTCAGGTCGCCTCCGTCCAGGAGGGCCGCGTAGAGGAAGGGTTTCAGGATGCTGCCCGTGCTCCGGGGTGCCGAGGCGCAGTCCACCCAGCGGGCGGCCTCGCGGTCCGCCCCGCCTTCCGGCCCGTCCAGGTTCCCCAGGTAGGCCAGGATCTCCCCGGTCCCGACCTCCGCCACGATCACCGCGGCGTTCCGGATGCCCCGGGAAGCCAGGCGTCCGGAGTGCCGGGCCGCGGTCCGGCGGACCAGGTCCTGGAGTCCCGCGTCCAGGGTCGTATCCACCCGGGTCCCGGCCCGGCCGTCCCGGGCCGCCCGGTCCAAAAGATGGGGAGCCAGCCGGGGAAGGGGCTCCGGATGCCCCGGAAGGGGTTCCGCCAGGGCGGCGGCGAGGTCTCCGGGATCCAATTCTCCCCGCTCGGCCAGCCGCGCCAGGAGGTCGTCCCGCTTCCGCCGGAGCCGCTCCCGGTCGGCCCCGGGGTGGACCAGGGCGGGGGAGTTGGGCAGTACCGCCAGGGTGGCGGCCTCCGCCCAGGTGAGATCCTCGGGGGGGCGCCCGAAGTAGCGCCAGCTTGCGGCCGCCAGCCCCACCACGTTCCCGCCGAAGGGGGCATGGGCGGCGTAGAGGGCCAGGATGCCGCGCTTGCCCCGGAAGGCCTCCAATCGAACCGCGTAGAGGAGTTCCAGGGCCTTTTCACCCAGGGTCCGGGGACGGTTTCCCCGGGCCATCCGGGCGGCCTGCATGCTGAGGGTGGAGCCGCCGGACACCACCCGGCGGGCCGCCAGGTTGGAGACCAGGGCCCGGGCAAGGGACCGGGGATCGAAGCCCGGGTGGCCGAAGAACCTCCGGTCCTCGAAGGCGGTCAGGGCCCGGACGTAGCGGTCCGGCAGGTCCGGGGCCGCGGGAAAGCGCCACTGTCCGTCGCTTGCCGCGGCCGCACCCAGGAGAACTCCGTTCCGGTCGAGGAGGACCGTGGAATACACCCCGGGAAACCTGGGAGCCCCGGGAACCAGGAGGACCAGGGCGGCCAGGAGGGCCGCCCCCGCCAGGACGGGGGCGGTCTCCCGGGGTTTCACTTCGATCTCAGGCTGCTGTTCACCGAGGGCTTGTTACGGGCCCCGGAGGAAGCTTCCTCCCAGGGCCGCATCCAGGCCCCCCGCTCCAGCGCCCGGTACTCGGGATCGTACATGGCCTCCGCGAAGGCCCCGGGCCGGTAGAAGCGGCCGTCGTAGGTCTTGTTGGCGAAGACCCGCACCACCGCTTCCTTGCCGGGACCCAGGTCCAGGTAGGTGTAGACCCGGTCGTCCCGGACGTCCTGGTAGGTGTAGTCCCTGCGGGGGTACCACCAGGGCCGGCCCGAACCCTGCCCGTATCCCTCGTCCCAGGTCTCCCGCTCCTCCGAGCCGACCCGGAAGTTGCGGATCTCCCAGCCCGAGGGCAGTTTCTGGGTCAAGGCCACGTTCCGGACCGTCCTGCGGGTGAGGTTGCGCACCGTGGTCTCCACCACGATGTCCGACAGGGGCGGGGCGGTTTCGGGATCCAGGGTCCGTCCCTCCATGTCCTTGTACAGGGTGATCACGGACAGCCCCCGGGCCTCCGGGACCTCCTCGCCCGCCGCCGCCTCGCCTTCGGCCAGGACCCGGACATAGACCGGGGCCCTCCCCTCGGCGCGCACCGTAAGGCGGCCTCCGGCGTCCGCGCCCGCGGGCAGGGCTACCCGTGTCACCGGCTTGGAAAGGGCGACCCGGGCCTCGGGGGAGCCGTTGTAGGACCACCGCGCCTCGGAGGGCGCCGTTCCGGCGATGCGCCGGGAGTACGGGAGGGCGGCCAGCAGGGCGAAGGCGGTCTCCTGGGTGCTGAACCAATAGGCGGAGTTCATCCGCCTGGCGATGTCCCGGTAGAGCCCGGCCGCCCGGGCCTCGTCCCCCAGGGCATTCAGGGCGTCCAATATGACGGCGGCGTCCCGGAAGTCGGACCCGTAGCAATAGTAGTAGTAATCCTCCTCCAGCGACCGGGCGGCCTCGATGCGGGGATCCAGCCCCTTCACCAGGTCCGCCGCGGTGCCCTGCTGGCCGGCCAGGGAATACGCGGCTGCCAGCTGCCAGACCGCCTGGGTGGGGAGGCTCCCCGCGTCCCGCAGGCGGTTCATGGCCGCGGCGTTGGGCTTTCCGGCCCGGGCCAGGACATAGAGGCGGTAGGCCTGGGTCGCCTTGGCCCACTTGTACTGGGAACCCCAGGCCACGGCCCGGGCATCCAGGTGCTTCCAGAGGGGCTCGATGAGCCCGGAAGGCACCTCGTAGCCGGCTCCGCGGGCGGTCAGGAGGAAGTGGGCGGCGTACACGGAAACCCAGTCGTCCTCCCGGCCGCTGCCGGGCCAGAGAGCCAGGCCTCCCGAGGGCGCCTGATACTCCGAGAGCTTGGCGACGGCGGCGCGGACGTTGATGCGCACGTCCTGGAGCTCCCATTCGGACAGGTTCGCCGCCTCGGGCAGGAGGATCTGGGGGAAGGCCCGGGAGATGGTCTGCTCCGCGCAGCCGTGGGGGTACCCGATGAGGTAGTTCACCCTTCGGGTGAGCTGGATCGGCTCCAGGGGTGACAACTCGAGCCAGACCTTGTTCGTGCCCGGCAGGCCCGGGTAGGACAGGGCAAGCTCCGCGACGCCGCCGGGGGAGACCTGGGCTTCCCAGTCCGCGGCCGCGGCCCCGCCCGCGGGCCGCACGGGCAGGTCCACGGCGTGCTCGGACCGCTTGCCGCCCCCCTCGGCGGTCACGACGATCCGCGCCGGGCCGGGGACCGCGAGGGCCCGGATCCGGAACTCGGCATTGCGTTCCCCGTCCCGGTCGAAGGCGATCGTCCGGGCGGCCTCGCCCTCGACGACGGCCGCGCCGGTGGCGGAAATCCGGAGCGCCACGGAGGCGCCGGGGCCCAGGCTGGAGAAGATGGCCACGGGCACGGAGGTCCACTCCGCCAGGGACAGGACCCTGGGTACCGTGGCCTGGACCATGAGGGGGGCCTTCACGGGCACGGTGCTCTCCGCGGAGCCGTAGGCCCCGTCCGAGCGGCCCGCCACGGCCATGACCCGGACAGCCCCCACATAGGGCCCCAGGTCCGTGGTGAAGGACTTGGCCTCACCGGCCTTCAGGGTCACGGGGCCGAAGTACCGGACCACCGGCGGGAACCGGGAGGGCTTGCGGCCGCCCTCCAGCTCTCCTTCGTCGCCGCCGCCCACGGCCAGGAGGGTTTCCAGCTTCCCGGAATATGCGCCGGTGACGAAGTCGAAGAGGTCCCAGGCCCGCAGGGTCGATGCCTCCTTGCGGTAGAACTCGTCCCGGGGGTTCGGGGTGCGGAACCGGGTGATTCCCAGAAGGCCCTCGTCCACCACGGCCACGGTCACGGTCATGGGTTTGCCGGAAGCCTCCCGGACCCGGAAGGTCGCGGGCCGGTTGGGCTCGAAGCTTTCGGGAACCTCGATCACCGGTGTCAGGCGGGTGGAGGGATCGTCCACCAGGATGGGCAGGATGCCGTAGAGGCGTATGGGAAGGTCGTTGCCCCGCCCCGCATGGGGCTGGACGAAGTCGACGTGAACGTAGGCGTTGGGGCTCATCTCGGGGGTCGCGGCGAATTCGACGGTGGTGGTCCCGTCCGCGCAGTCCTGCCACCTCTGGGAGAGGACCCGTCCCGACCGCTCCACCGTGATCAGGGCCCGGCCCCGGGGGTTGGACGGGAAGGATACCCGGACCTTCTGACCCGCCTCGTAGCGCTCCTGGGAGGCCGTGAGGGTGAGGTTCGAGGGCGCCGCCTTTTCCCCGGGGCTGCCGTACCAGTCGTAGCGGCTGACCCAGAAGACCCGGCTGGCGGCGTGGTCCGAGGCGGGGTCCCGGACGCGGATCAGGTAGATCCCCCAGGAATCGGCCTGGGTGATCTTGAAGGTCCAGGTGCCCCGGCCGTCCCGCACCGTCGCCTGCCCCTTAAGCACCGGACGCTCGAAGATGCTGCGGGCGTACTCGGGCAGGGAGTCCTCGCCCCCCTCCCACCACCAGTTTTCCCGGATCCGGTAGATCCCCAGCTCCAGGTTCTGGGCCGAGACGGGCTTGCCGTCCCGGTCCACCAGGGCCAGCTGCACGACCTGGTCCTTGTCGGCCTTGACGGTTCCCCATCGGGTTTCCATCCGCAGGCCCGCATACCGGGCGTAGGGGTGGAAAGGTACGGTGAACTGCTCGCTGGAGAAGAATCCGCTGGGCTCGAAGACCCGCACCGCGAACTGGGCCGCCGCCGCGCCCGGGGCGGAGAGTGCGGCGTTGAAGGCCGAGGTGAAGGTCGCGGCCCCGGCGGCGTCCAGGCGGCCGTCGAAGATGGTCTGGCGCTCCGCGGCCAGGCGGCGGGTGGGGTCCTCGAAGATGTAGTCCCCCCAGCCCGGGAAGGTCGTGGGTACGGAGGAGAAGGCCACGGACACGTCCGATTTGAGGCCCGGCGCGGGGGCGCCGTGGAGCCACTGGGATTTGAGGGAGAAACGGGTGTCCGACGACCCGAGGTAGGCCCCCCCGCCGAAGTCGAACTCTATCTTCAGGCGGTTCGGGACGATGGTCTCCACCTTGACGTTCCGGGTGAAGACCCTGTCCCCCACGGTCACCCGGGCCAGGTAGGTGCCCGTGGGGGCGTCCTCGGCGGTGCGGGCCGTATACCGATAGAAGCCGTCCGTCCCCTCGGAGAGGACGGAGGTCTGGACCACCTTTCCCATCGGGTTCTCGAGCTCGAGGCGCACGGGGTGCTTCGGGGGAAGGGTCCGCAGGCGGTCCAGGAGCAGGAAGGTCAGATGCATCTCGTCCCCCGGGCGCCAGACCCCCCGCTCGCCGTAGAGGAAGCCCTTGACTCCCGTGGAAGCCTCGACGCCCCCCGTATCGAAGTGGCTGGTCGCCAGGGCCGAGCCCGGGTCCAGCTTCAGGTAGGCCGACTGGCCTCCCCGGGAGGCGACGGCGGCGAAGGCTTCCCGGGAAGCCGGGAAGGAGACGAAGCCGTCCTTGTCCGTCCGTCCCCGGGTCAGTTCCCGTCGCTGGAAGTTGTAGAGGATCACCGGCAGGTCCGGGATCGGCCGGGCGGTCCGGAGATCCGTGGCGAAGACCCGGGTCGTCCCGTCCGCGTCCCGCTTGGCCCCCAGGGCCAGGTCCGACACCAGGACGTTCCGGTACGTCGAGATCCTCTCGTAGAAGGCCGGGTGGCAGGGATCGTCCCGGTACTTGTACCCCTCTTCCCAGTCCCCGTCCCAGCTCCGGTCGAGGGTGTCCAGGGTCGGGAAGATGAGGTCCTGGAAGTCGTGATCGGTCTTGCAGACATACCGGACCTGGTCCCGCAGGAAGGTGAGGCGGATCCGGAACATCCCGTCGACGTGCTTGGCCAGGAGGGGACCCAGGTCGAGCCCCGCGGCGGTCCACTGGTTGCGGCGGGCGTCGCTCCAGGGCAGGTCGAAGGCCTTCCGCCAGACCACCTCCCCGGTGCGGTAGAGCTCCTCGTCCCCGGCCAGGTCGTTGACCTGCAGGAACTGGAGCATGTTGTCCCCGTAGATCCGGGTGACCTCTACCACAACCCCCGCCAGGTTGCGGGTCTCCACGGGCAGGGTGAGGCCCTCGCCGGTGGGCAGGACCACCCCCGCCGTGGCGAAACGGACGGCGGGTACTTCCCAGGACAGGGGAACCGTCGCCTGTACCGGAACCGCCAGGGCGCGGCCCTCGGAATCCCGGAGGCCCTCGCCGATGCGCACCCGGGCCTCCTCCGGCCAGGCGGCGGAGGCGTAGACCCGGACGATCCCTCCCGCGGGCGCGAAGCGCAGGTTCCCCAGGCCCTCCACCTCGATGCGTCCCCGGAAATCCTGTGCCGCGTCTACGGGGGAGGACAGGGAAATTTCCAGGCATCTTTCGCCCTCCCGGACGGCCCGGATCCCGGTCACCTCGAAGGATCCCGCTGGGGGGACGCGGACGGATCGCCCGCCTCGTTCGGCCGCGCCGACGGGACGGCCGTCCCAGGAGATCTCCAGGTCCGCTTCCCGGTCCGCGGGGGAAAATCCCCGGACGACGAAGTCGTGGACCTCGCCCCGGTGGGTCCAGGCGATGCCGGGCCGAAGGTTCCGGAACCGGGCGGACACCAGGCGCTCCACCTTGTCGGCCGACTCCGCGTCGGAGAGGATCACGCGGCCCGGCAGCTCCAAAGTCCCGTCCCGGGCGGCCCGGAGATCGCCCAGCTCCACGGACACGGCGGGCCGGGGAGTCCGGACGCGGAACGAAAGGGGCTCCCGGGCCGCGGAGTCCACCGCGGACAGGTCCACGGTGACCGTGTAGGCCGTGCCGGCCGCCAGGGGCGCGGAGGGACGGAAGACCAGGGTCGAACCGTCCTTCCATACGGAGCTTCCCTCCGCGGCCGGTTCCAGGCGGAAGGGATTCCGGACCGGGACCTCCCCGGCCTGGGCTCCGTAGTCCCGGGAGAAGACGACCAGGATATCCCCGTGCCGGGACAGGGTCCCGGAGGAATGGGCCGCCACGAACCTCGGGTCCGCAGGAACCAGGGCCGTCGGGACGGATGCACCGCAGGACGCGAGGATGGAGACGATGGAGAGGATGGAAATGGCCCGGACCACCGCGGTGCCCGCGCCAGCGGCGCGGCGGAAGCCCGCGGGGAAGGAGGTTTCACGCATTGGATTCTCCGTTTTAACCCTGGTTTCTACCGGGCAACCCTCCCTGCGGAAACCGCCCGGGGGGCACCGCCCCGCCGGAACCGGCGGAGGGCCCGCTCAGAGGGAGTATAGCGCGAAAGCACGGTCCGGTATGGGAGAATCGGAACTCGGTGTACGAAGTTTTTGGGGATTCCCTCCGAACAGCTGCCCTATCCCTTTTTGAGCCCCGGCAGTCCCAGGAATGCGGCATACACCGTCTCAGCCTCCGGAGACGCGTCCACCGTTACCAGCCGGCCCTTGGCCCGGAAGTACTCGATCAGGGGGGCCGTCTGGGCCCGGTAGGCCGCGAGCCTCCGCTGGATGGCCTCGACCTTGTCGTCCTCCCGGGTGATCAGGGAGCCGCCGCAGGAGTCGCAGACTCCTTCCTTGGCCGGGGGCATGAACTTGACGTGGAAACTCCGGCTGCAGGCCGGGCAGGTCCTCCGGCCGGACAGGCGTTCCACGATCGCCTCGTCCCCCAGCTCGAAGTTCACGACCCTGTCCGGGGGATCGAAAGCCACCAGGGCATCCGCCTGGGGCACCGTCCGGGGGAACCCGTCCAGGATCCATCCGGCCTTGGCGTCCTGCCCGCCGAGCCGCTCCTTGACCAGTTCGATGGTCAACTCGTCCGGCACCAGGGCGCCGGATTCCATGACGGCCTTCACCCGCTTGCCCAGGGGCGTCCCGTTCTTGACCGCCGCCCGGAAAATCTCCCCCGTGGACACGTGGGGGACCGCCAGATCCGTCTCGGCCTTCTCGGCCACCGTTCCCTTGCCGGCCCCGGGGGGGCCCAAGAATACGAGTTTCATAAAACCCAGCTTATACCGGGGAAGATATGGAAGTAAAGCGAGCAAGGACGGCTCCCCGCCCGGCCTTCCTATGCGCTTCGATACCGGGGTCGTGCGCCCCGGTGCCGAGGTCAAGATCGCCGCCAAGTTCGACCGTTCTAGATCTCGTACTTGTAAAAATGCTGGCCGAGCGGCTCGACGGGGGAGCTCCAGGGCTTGTTCATCCCGTAGCGGAAGAGGAGCTCGAGGCTGCCGATGACGGCCTCCGTCGGCAGGACGAGGGTGACTGCCCGTTCGGATCGAAAGGCCGTGCTCGAGGGAGTGCCGATGACGGACCTGTCGAGGACCATGGGCACGCCGAGACCGCGTACGGCTCGCGCGAACGGCTCGAGGACCTGGCGCCGGTCCCGCCGCACGACAAAAATCGAGAAGTCGAGATCGACGCCGTAGCTGGTGGCGGCCTTCCCCCAGGCCGCGAGGTCCTCGGGGAGGAGCCGTGCGGCTACGGGAAGGGTATCCGATCCCATGAGATGGGTGAGCCTCAGCGAGGTGCAGCGTCGGAGGGCGATGAGCCTGTTCACGATCTCGATTGTG
>JBFZER010000437.1:0-10244 GCA_041306765.1 Spirochaetota bacterium
GGCAACATCGCCCTGCGCTTCCAGATCAAGGGCCCGGCATTCACCGTGGCCACCGCCTGCGCCTCCGGCACGGACGCACTGGGCCAGGCCCTGGACATGATCCGAGCGGGCCGCTGCGACGTGGCCGTGGCGGGGGGAACCGAAGGAGCCATCACGGAATTCGCCATCGGCGGATTCTGCCGCATCCAGGCACTGTCCACCAAGCGCAACGACCAGCCGGCCAAGGCATCCCGACCCTTCGACAAGGACCGGGACGGCTTAGTGATCGCCGAGGGTGCCGGGATGATGATCCTGGAGTCCTACGAACACGCCCGGGCCCGGGGGGCCGCAATCCTGGCGGAGTTCGCCGGGTACGGGGCCTCCTGCGACTCCTATCACCTGACCGCCCCGGATCCCGAGGGCTCGGGGGGCGCCATGGCCATCCGGCGGGCCATCGAGGACGCGGGCCTTTCGCCCTCGGACATCCAGTACTACAACGCCCACGGGACCTCCACACCGATCAACGATCCCACGGAGACCCTGATGGTGAAGAAGGCCTTCGGGGACCATGCGGCCAAGCTCAAGATCAGCTCCACCAAGAGCGTGACGGGCCACATGATCGCCGCGGCGGGAGCCGTGGAGGCCATCGTCTGCGTGATGGCCATCCGGGACGGCTTCTGCCCGCCCACCATCAACCTGGACGAACCGGACCCCGCCTGCGACCTGGACTACGTCCCGAACAAGGGCGTGGCCCTTCCGGTCCGCGCCGCGGCCAGCGCCTCCCTGGGCTTCGGCGGACACAACGGATGCGTCGTGTTCCGGAGGGCGGAATGAGCGGGAAGAGCGCCGTCACCAGGGAGGAGGTCGAGGCCCTGCTCCCGCACCGGGATCCCTTCCGGTTCATGGATTCCGTTTGGATCGACGGCGAGACCATCCGGGGCAGGAAACTATGGACCGGAGACGAGTTCTTCTTCCCCGGCCACTTCCCGGGCCATCCCGTCGTGCCGGGGGTCATCCTCCTGGAGACCATGGCCCAGTGCGGCGGGGTGGGCGTCAAGCTCCAGGGGATCGTGCCCGCGGGAACCTTCTTCTTCGCGGCCATGGACGGCATCAAGTTCCGCCGGCCCGTATATCCCGGGGACACCCTCGAGATCGAGATCGTGAACCTCCGGGCCTCCAACCGGGCGGTGAAACAGCGGGGCATGGGCTACGTGAACGGAGAGAAGGCCGTCGAGGCGTCCTGGCTCTGCCTGGTAGGGGTGGAGGGAGGTCCGTCATGAAGCCGATGATCCGCAACAGCATCTGCATGAACGCCTATGGTCCGGGCTGCGAGGCCCTGACCGGACTGTGGATACGCCGAGCCCTTGCCGGGCGCCCCGCGATCGAGGCCGCGGCCAGGGCCTCGGGCAAGAAATACCGCGCCGCCCTCGTCCTGGGCGGCTCCACCGGGTACGGCCTGGCCTCCCGGATCGTCGCGGCCTTCTGCCTGGGGGCGGACACCGTGTCGGTCTCCTTCGAGCGGGAGCCCGGCGACAAGCGTGCAGGAACGCCGGGTTGGTACAACAACCGGGCCTTCGACCGGGCGGCGGCCGAGGCGGGCCTGCGGTCCTGGGGACTGGACGCGGACGCCTTCGCGGATGCGACCCGGGACGCGGTGATCGCCCTGGCCCGGGAGAAGGGCCTCATCTTCGACCTGGTGGTCTACTCCCTGGCCTCCCCGGTTCGCACGGACCCCGGGACCGGCCAGATGTACCGCTCGGTCATCAAACCCCTCGATCGGCCCTACGAGGGCCGCAACCTGGACGTCTTCTCCGGCAAACTGAGCACCGCGACGGTCCAGCCCGCCACGGAGGAGGAGGCGGAGCACACGGTCAAGGTCATGGGAGGCGAGGACTGGGAGCTCTGGATCCGCGCCCTGCGGAACACGGGGGCCCTGGCCCCGGACGCCGAGACCCTGGCCTACACCTACATCGGCCCGGAGCACTCCTGGCCCATCTACCGCTCCGGGGCCCTGGGGCGCGCCAAGGCCCACCTGGAGGCGACCGCCAAGACTCTGGACTCCCTGCTGAAGCCCGGCGGGGGAGCCGCCTGGGCCGCGGTCATGAAGGCCGTGGTGACCCGGGCCAGCGCCGTCATTCCCGTCATCCCCCTGTACGTCTCCACCCTGTTCAAGGTCATGAAGGAGAAAGGGGTCCACGAGGATTGCCTGGACCAGGGGCTCCGGCTCTTCCGGGACCGGCTCCTGGCCAAGAACGTCCCCGCGGACGCGGATTCGCGGATACGCCTGGACGACCTGGAGATGCGCCCGGACGTCCAGGCCGAAACCGCCCGCCGGATGTCGACCGTGACGGAGGAGAACGCCGAGACCGTGACCGACGCCGAAGGATTCCGCACGGACTTCCTCCAGGCCCACGGCTTCGCGGTGCCCGGCATCGAGTACGGCGAAGACTGAGGATCCGCCGGCGGCCGTGACGGACCCGCCGGAGCATCCATAAACCGCGAGCTTTCCCGGGGAAATCGGGGAAGCCTCGCCGGTGAAGCCTCCGCCCGGAGCGGCGTCTTCACCGGCCAGCCGCGGCCGCGCCCGGACCGTCGAGGAGGAGGTGCTTCGAGACGAGAGTGAAACCACATGGATACCAACCCGTAGTATGTCCTGCGCCCGGATGCCTCCGGGCCTCGACGGTGGGCGAAAGGCGGCGAATGAAGGAGCCAGGATCCGGGACTCAGAGGCCGGTGGACAGGGGGCCGGGAACAGGTTTCTGAAACCTGAGTTTTCGGAATGGATTGTATCCGGAAGATTCTCCGGGAGCCATCGGTATCCCGAAAACCGAAACCTGCAACCCCGGCGTATTATGTGTACTTCGCATAATTCGCGAATGAGCGATAGTATCTGAAATCCGCGGATCCCACACGCTTGAAGCCATAAGAAGATCCCTGCCGCGCTTGTTTACCGTCCACCGTCCACCGTCCACTGTCCACCGTCCACTGTCCACTGTCCACCGTCCACCGTTATACTCCCCCCATGAACCTGCTCATCCTGGAACCCCGCGAGATCGGCGTTCCCCTGGCCCGTTCCGATCGGCGGGTGGAGCACGTGCGGAAGATCCTGAAAAAAGATGTCGGGGATACGCTTGCCGCCGGGCTGTCCGGAGGGCCGAAGGACCCCTGTCCCCTGGGAACGGCCCGCATCGAATCCTGGGACGGAAATTCCATGGTTGTTTCATTCTCCCCGGAACGGGACGCCCCTCCCCTGCGCCCGGTTACCCTGGTTCTCGGGTTCCCCCGGCCCATCCAGGTAGCGCGTATCCTCAAGGACCTGTGCAGCCTGGGCGTCCGCCGCATCCTCATGGCGGCCACGGACCTGGGGGAAAAGTCCTACGCCGAGAGCACGATCTTCAAGGAGCGGGATTTCCTCCGCCCCCTCCTGGAGGGGGCGGAGCAGGCGGGGAATCCCCGGCTGCCGGAGGCGGACACCTTCCCGGCCCTGGCAGCGGCCCTGGCGGCCCTGGGACCCGCCGCGCCCGGGGAGGCTCGGTGGGCCCTGGACCCCTACCGTGCGGAAGGCCTCTTCGGGAACCTGCTGATCCGGACGGGCGCGTACGGGCAGGCCGGCGGATTCGAGGACGGGACTGCCGGGACGGCCGGCCCCGCAGGGCCGGGCGCTCCGGCCGGGATAACCCTGGCCGTGGGCTCCGAACGGGGCTGGACGGACCGGGAGCTGGAATTCCTTTCAGCCGCCGGGTTCCGCTTCGCCTCCCTCGGGGACCGCATCCTCCGCACCGAGACGGCCTGCACCGCCGCCGTGACCCTGGCCCTCGCCGCCCTGGGTTTCGTCTAGCCGAGGAGGGTTTCCAACTCGTCCACCAGGCGGGAGAACTCCGCGCATGCCGCCTCCACGGGTCCCGGTGCGGACATGTCCACCCCCGCCAGCCTGAGGGACTCTATGGGGAAGCGGGAGCCTCCGGATTTCAAAAAGGCGAAGTAGGCGTCCCTCTCCGCGGCCCCGCCGTCCAGGACCCGACGGGCCAGGGCGATCGCAGCGGACACCCCGGTGGAGTACTTGTAGACGTAGAAGGCGTTGTAGAAGTGCGGGATCCGGAGTCCTTCCAGATCGCTGGTATCCTCGAAGACCAGCTCCGGACCGAAGTACTTCCGCAGGAGCTTCCCGTACTCGGCCCGGAGGAAGTCCACCGTCAGGGGAGTGCCGCCCTCCAGGGCCGCGTGGGAGAGACGCTCGAATTCGGCGAACATGGTCTGCCGGTGCAGGGTGGCCAGGAGGTCGTCGACCTTGGTGTTCACCAGGTAGGCCTTGAGGGCCTCGGAATCCGCATTCCGGTACATGTAGTCGAACAGGAGCTGCTCGTTGAAGGTGCTGGCCACCTCGGCCTCGAAGATCGTGTAGTTGTACTGGAGGAAGGGGTTGTTCCGGGCGGAGTAGTGGGAGTGCATGGAGTGCCCGCCCTCGTGGGCCAGGGTGAAGACGTCCCGGAGCACGTCCTCCTTGTAGTTCAAAAGGATGTAGGGATCCCCCGTGAAGGATCCCGCCGAGAAGGCCCCGCTCCGCTTGCCCTTGTTCTCGTAGCGATCCACCCAGCCCCCCGCGAGCCCCGCCCGAAGGGTGTCAACGTACTCCGCCCCCAGGGGAGCCAGGGCCGCGCAGACCACCTCCACGGCCTCGTCGAAGGTGTAGCGCGCCTTGGCCGCGGGCACCAGGGGGACATACACGTCGTAGTGCCGGAGTTCGGGCAGGCCGAGGACCCTCTTTCGCAGGGCGTAGTACCTGTGCAGGGTCGGGAGACCCGCGCCGACCGCGGACACGAGGTTGTCGTAGACCACCTCGGAGACGGCGTCCGGGAAGAGGGCCGCGGCCCGGGCGGAGGGGAAGTTCCTCACCTGGGCCCGGTACTTGTCCAGCTTGCAGGAGCCCCCGTAGAGCTGGGCCACCGTGGTCTTGTGGGACTCGAAGGCGCCGTAGAATCGCAGATACGCCCTCCGGCGCACATCCCGGTCCCCGTGACGCAGCAGGGAGGCGAAGGTGGACTGGCTGAGCTTCCGGGGACCCTCGGGAGTCTCGACCTGGCCGAAGTCCAGATCCACGTTGGTGAGGACCGAGAAGGTATCCTGGGCGGTCTGGGCCGCCTCGGCCTGGAGGGCAAGGAGGCGCTCCTCGGGTTCCGAGAGGACGTGGGGCTTGAAACGGATCAACCTGCGGAGGAAGACCCGGAACTCCGCGAAGTCCGGCCGCCCGAGCCAGGTTTCCAGGGACTCGTCCGGGATCCTCTGGATCTCGGGCACCAGCCAGCTCCACTGTCCCTGGCCTTCCGTGGCGACCATCATGAAACGGCTGTCCCGGGCACGGCTGTCGGAATCCCCCTCGTCCTCGGACTGACGCAGATGGGAATAATATCCCAGGCGTTCCTCCAGGATCCCGTAGTCCCGATAGAAGGCCAGGACGGCCAGAAGGCTTTCCGGCGACCGGGCCAGGGTTCCCTTGAACGCGGCGATCCGGGGGATCCGGGCCTTGAGGTCCGCCAGGCCCCCTTCCCAGGCGCTAGCGTCCGGGAACAGCTTCGACAACTTCCATCGGTCCTCGGGTCGGACGTCCTTGCGGGCGGGAATCTCCTGGGCTGCCATATTCTGCCTCCTGGGGCCGGTTCGGGGGTCGGAACCATGCTCCCGGGGAGTATACACCAACGGGGAGGAATCGCCACCGCCGCCGAGCGCCCCGCGGAACGCCGGACGCGGAGCCCGGATTGACAGGCGGAACCCGGGACAGGAACATACCGGTAGGGAAAGTCCGGCCGCGGGCCGCGGATCCGGATCTTCCCCGGAAAGGCGGCACCCATGACCGACGGGTTCGAACCCGGACTCCGCTGCGACCTGGACTCGGAACGGCCGGATCCCGGCCCCGCCCTGATCGTGGTCTTCGGCGGCACCGGGGACCTCACCCGGCGCAAGATCGTTCCGGCCCTGTACAACCTCCTCCGGGAAGGCCGCCTGCACCCGGAATCCAAGATCCTCTGCACGGGCCGCAGACCCCTGGATGCCGGCGAGTTCCGCTCGGGCCTCCGGGAGGCCGCCGCCCGATACTCCCGGATCGGACTGGACCCGGCGGCATGGGACGCCCTGGCGGGCCGGATCGATTACCTGGAGGGCGACCTCGAGGACCCCGCCCTCTACGAGTCCCTGGCCCGGCTGCTTCATATCCCCGGCTCACCCTCCGACGCGCTTTTCTACCTGGCCGTCTCCCCGGAGCATTTCGGACAGGTCGCCCGGGGCCTGGCTCGGGCGGGCCTGGGCACCGCGGGCCGGCACCCCGACGATGCCGCTCCCTACCGGCGGCTGATCGTGGAAAAGCCCTTCGGCCGCGACCGGGCCGGCGCCCGGAAGCTCAACCTGGAACTCCAGGACTCCTTCGCCGAGCGGGACATCTTCCGCATCGACCATTACCTGGGCAAGGAGACGGTCCAGAACCTCCTGTACCTGCGTTTCGCCAACTCGGTGTTCGAACCCCTGTGGAACCGGCGCTACGTGGAGAGGGTGGAGATCGACGTCCTGGAGGAGGAGGGCATCGGGACCCGGGGAGGCTACTACGACGGGGCGGGGGCGGCCCGGGACATGCTCCAGAACCACCTGATCCAGCTTCTCTGCCTCACGGCCATGGAGCCCCCCGCGGGGCTCGATCCGGAATCCATACGGGACGAGAAGGTGAAGGTCCTCAAGTCCATCCCCGCCTATTCCCCGGATGAACTCCGGAGGCGGAGCCTGCGTGGGCAGTACGGCCCCGGCTCCGACCCAGCGGGCCGGCCCCTCCGCGGCTACCTGGAGGAGGACCGGGTCCGGCCCGGGTCGCGGACGGAAACCTTCGCGGCCCTCCGCCTTGAAATCGACAACTGGCGCTTCGCGGGGGTGCCCTTCGTCCTGAGGACGGGGAAGGCCCTGGACCGGAGGGTCAGCGAGATCCGGGTCCTCTTCCGCAGGCCCCCGGCCACCCTGTTCCAGGGCTCCTGCGGCGACCGCCTCGGGGCGAACGGCCTCACCCTCCGGATCCAGCCGGACGAGGGGCTTTGGCTGACCTTCAACGCCAAGGTGCCCGGCAGGGCCTCCGTCGAGAGCGGAGCCCTGAGGTTCTCCTACCGGGAGCGGGCGGATTCCCTGCCCGAAGCCTACGAGAGGCTCCTGGCGGACGCCCTGGCCGGGGACTCCACCCTCTTCATCCGGGCGGACGAGACGGAAGCCGCCTGGTCCCTGGTGGATCGGCTGGAGGAAGCCTGGGCTTCCGGGGACCCCTCGGACCTCCGGATCTACCCCGCGGGTTCCAAGCCTCCGGACGCTCCCTGAGGTCCCCGGTGGAGATCCTGCGGTTCCCTGCGGAAAACGGGTGGCTCGATGCCGCGCGCCGGGACTTCCTCGAAGCCGTCCGGTCCGCGGAGGCCCGGGGATCCCGGACCCTCCGGCTCTGCCTGGCCGGGGGCCGCACCCCTGGCCCGGTATACCGGGCCCTGGCCCGGACCCCTCTGCGGGGCCTCCGGGTCGAGCTCTGGCTGGGGGACGAACGGGAGGTCGATCCCGGCTCGCCGGACCGCAACGGCGGCCTGGTGGTCCGGGCCTTCCGGGACTGCGTCTGGGACCCGGCCCCGGACTTGGTTCCCTGGCCGGACGGCCCGGCTCCCGGGGCCTGCCGTTCCATGGAGGCCCGGCTGGACGCCCTGGGGGAGCCGTACTTCGATCTTTCGTTCCTGGGCGCCGGCGAGGACGGGCATACCGCGGGCGTGTTCCCCGGAGGCCCCGAGCTGGAGGAAACCCTCCGCCGGGCCGTCCCGAGCGAGGCTCCGGCGGAACCCCGGGCGCGCATGACATTGACGCCCCGGGCCCTGGCCTCCACCCGGGAGCTCCGGTTCCTGCTCCGGGGAACGGCCAAGCTCGCCCTCGCCCGTCGGCTTGCCGGGAATACGTCTTTTCCCGCCGGTCCGGCCCCGGGGACCGCAAGCCTCCTCCCGGTCGAGGCCGTAGCAAGGCTGGCCCGGGCCGCCGGAGCCGGGGTTTCCCTGCTCTACTGCCTGGAATGACGAGGAACGGTCCCGGGGGCCCGATAAAACTCCGGGGCGCCTTTCAAATCTCCGGTCCGCGTTCTACAATTATGCCGATGGAAACGACGCCACCCCCCGGCCCTGCGGATTCCCCCCTGGCCGCAGTAATGACCTGCGCGCACCAGCACCTCCTGTCCTTGGCGGAAGACGGCACCGTGCTGAACTTCCTGCCTTCGGAGTATCCCCTGCTCGGGCGGCCCCGGGACGAGGTGCTGGGACGGAAGTTCGACGTCCTCTACCGCGCGAATTACGTACGGGTCTTCGACGGCAAGGACTCCTGGAACGAGATCGTCTACCTGGAGGGAGCCGACGGAACGTCCCGGCCCTTCGGCGTCCGCCGCATCCCGGCGGACCGGAAGTCCCTGCGCGCCCTGGCCCCGGAAGCCCGGGAGCACCTCCTGGTCAACGAGCTTCTGATCTACGGCGCCCTGGAGGACCTGCACGAGCGGACCCTGGCGGAGCACGCCCAGGAGCTGGAAGCGGTAAACGAAAAGCTCAAGCGCCAGACCCACAAGCTCCGCAAGGCCCTGGAGATCCTGGAATCCCGGAACCGGCAGATGATCAAGGAGCTGAACCTGGCCGTGGAGCTCCAGAAGTCCCTCCTGCCCAAGTCCTATCCCGACACGCCCTCCGCGGCATTCACCCACCGGTACATCCCCCTTGCCATGGTCGGGGGAGATTTCTTCGCCCTCTCCCGCATGGAGACGGACCGGGTGGGCGTCCTCATCGCGGACGTCTCGGGCCACGGGGTCGCCCCGGCCTTCATCACCGCCATGATCCGGAGCCTCTTCGACTATCTTCACCCCCGGGAACTCTCCCCCTCCGTCGTGATCCGCCGCATCAACGAGGAGTTCGCCAAGATCGTCAACACGGACCACTTCGTGACGGCCTTCTACGGCATCTTCGACTTCGAGGCCATGACCTGCACCTACTGCGGGGCGGGGCATCCCCCCCAGCTCATCGTCCATTCCGACGGCGGTGTGACCCGCCTGGCCTCGGAGGATCCCATCATCGGAATGCTGGAGGACTGCGAATACCACGACCGCAGCGTCCCCCTTGCCGGGGGAGACCTCCTGTGCTTCTACACAGACGGCGTCCAGGAAGCCCGGAACGCGAAGGACGAAATGTTCGGAGTCCGGGGGATCGAGGAGACGGTGATCCGGAACCGGAATTCGGACCTGGAGGCCGTCGCGGATGCCCTGATCACAGGGGTCATCCAGTTCATGAAGGATCCCTTCTTCGAGGACGACATCACCGTGGTGCTGGGGCAGGTGATCGAGAGCTTATGATCGGCCAAGGCCGATCATAAGCTCTCGGCAACGAAGCGCTTCGCGCTTCGTCGACCTTCTTCAGGACTCTCCATGACAAAGGTTTCCGCGGATCCTCTCTGTCGCCGGGTACCCGTTACCGGAGCCTCCTCACCCTCGGTATCTTCAATTCCCCGAAGGCGTCCAGCACCCGGGACATGAGTTCGAAGGACCCCTCCTCCAGCGCATCGAGGCTGTCGTCCGGGCCGTGGAGGCGGGCCCAGGTATCCGGCATTTCCGCCGGGTACTCCCCGTGCCGGGCGCGGGAGCCGGGTTCGGCCTCCCGGGGGCAGGACCGGACGGACGCCTGGTAGGACTCCAGCTCCGCCCGGGGGAGAAGGGTGACGGTCACGGCGGGAACGCCGCCCAGGGCGAATCCCAGCTCGTCGGACCAGGGCACGGGAAGGCGGGCGGGCTCCGATCCCCCGGCGCGCCGGAGCGCCCGTCCTGCCCAGGAGTCCAGGTCCCGTATCCGCGCGGCCAGGTCTCCGCCGTCCATCCCCCGGGAGGCCAGGAGGTCCCGGGCGCTGGTGGAGAGGATGGGAGCGTCGCCTCGGCCGGTGACGTCGAAGACGAACACCGCGGGAGGCTCCTCTCCCTCCCCCGCCAGGGCCCGGGCCACGGAGTAGGAGCCCTGATCCGAGGCGCCCGAGGACTCCTCCGAATCCGTGAAGAGGATCGCCGTGTTGTGCGGACCGCCCTACGCGGCCAGCCGGCCGGCCAGGTCCGCCAGCTGCAGGCAGGCCGCGCCGTGGTCCAGGGCGCCGGAGCGGCCCGGCCGGCGGTCGTGGTGCGCCACGAGCAGTTTGGTCCGGTACCGGTGATCGTAGGCAGCGTCGGGAAACCGCACCGCCTGGTTGTGGCTTCC
>JBFZER010000438.1:0-12412 GCA_041306765.1 Spirochaetota bacterium
CACGGAAGGCTACGCCTTCCGCGATCTATCTTGATTGAAACCAGCCTCTCATAGAATTCGACGAAACCGTCAGGCTTCGTTGCCGCGAGCCGCGGAGCGGCTCGCGCTACTGCCGCTCGTACTTCTCAACTTCCTCGTGGACGTACTCGAGCTTGACGCCGGCGGTGCGGAACATGGCCTCGCTCTCGGCCCCGGCGTGGTACCTGCGCTCGCACACGACCCGGAGGATGCCGCAGTTGATGATCATCATGGCGCAGGTCCGGCAGGGGGTCATTCGGCAGTAGAGGGTGGCACCCTTGATCGCCACCCCGTTCTTGGCGGCCTGGCAGATGGCGTTCTGCTCCGCGTGGACGGAGCGGACGCAGTGGGTGGTCGTCGAGCCGTCCTCGTGGACCGTCTGCTTCAGCTGGTGGCCCGCCTCGTCGCAGTGGGGCAGACCCGCGGGGGCGCCCACGTAGCCGGTGGCCAGCACCTGGTTGTCCCGGGCGATGACGCAGCCGGAACGGCCCCGGTCGCAGGTGGCCCGCTTGGCGATGGCGTTGGCAACCTCCATGAAGTACTCGTCCCAGCTCGGCCTTCGGTATTCTTCCATGCCCGCCCCCAGAGGTATTCAGGATTTTACCACGGAGGGCACGGAGGGCGCGAGGCCTGCGGCGCCGAAGTGAGCTTCGGCGATTTTCCCCGCTCTTCTTCTCCCTCTTATCTCTGTGTCTCCGTGCCTCTGTGGTTCAATCCTCCAAAAAAACTATCCAAGGGCCCGCAGGACGGTCACGCAGTTGGTGACGGAGGAACCTCCCACGTTGAGGACCGCGCCGACCTTGGGCGTTCCCTTGGAGGGGGCGACTCCGATGGCATGGCCGGTCAGCTGCTTGTACAGGAGGGCGTGCATGGAGGCTCCGGTCGCTCCCACGGGGTGTCCCTTGGCCTTCAGGCCTCCGGAGAGGTTCACGCAGACCTTGTCGTCCCGGCCGAAGCGGCCCGCCAGGTAGTCGTCCCCGCCCTTGCCGTCCGCGGACAAGCCCAGGGCCTCGGTGCAGAGGATCTGGTTGATGGTGAAGCAGTCGTGCACCTCGGCGATGTCGATGTCCCGGCTCCGGATCCCGGCCTCGGCGAAGGCGCGGCGCGCGGCCTCCTTGCCTGCCATGAGCTCGTACATGTTCGGCCGCACGTTGATCGGCATCCGCTCCGTGGTGTGCCCGATGCCGGCGATCTCGACCGCGGGGCGGCCGCGCTTCCGGGCCTCCTCGGTCCGCATGACCACCAGGGCCGCCGCCCCGTCGGTCACCAGGGAGCAGTCGTGCAGCCGCAGGGGGTCCGCGATCATGGGGTTCTTGTCCTCCGGCAGGCCCAGGATGGCCTCGGCGGTGACAAGGCCCAGCTTGTCCGAGGGCCCCCCTTTTCCGAAATGGGCCAGGGGATTCTCCAGGCCGTTCCTGTAGCAGAGGGCGGCCACGACGGCCAGCATCTCCGCCAGTTTTTTTCCGGAAATCTTGTAGCGGTCCCGGTAGCCCTTGGCGTACTCGGCGAAGAGGGCCGGGAAGCTCATGCCCATGCCGCCCTCGGTGGGCCAGTGGGAGGAGCAGGCCAGGGCGTGGGTGACCCCCTTGGTGTCCAGGAGGTTCATCTTCTCCACCCCGATCACCAGGGCCGTGTCGCAGCGCCCCGCCTCCACGGCGTAGACGGCGCTGTACAGGGCCGCGGAGGAGGAGGCGCAGGCGTCCTCCACCCGGTAGGCGGGCTTGAACCTCAGCCCGACGGGGTCCACCTCCAGGGCGTTGGGCGCCAGGTGCTCCTGGTTGGCGAAAAGCGAGGGGGAGCAGGACCCCACCCAGATGCCGCCGATTCGGTCCGCCTCGATCCCGGCGTCCGCCAGGGCGCCCATGCCGGCCTCCTCGATCAGGTCGTAGATGGACTTGAGGTCCGTGACTTCCCTCGTCTCCTTGTTCTTCCTCACGAAGGAGCCGAACGCCGTGTTGTAGGCGCCGACTATGCTGGTCTTGCTCATTCTTACTCCTTGTCGGTTTGCGATCCCCCGGCGCCCTTAGCCGCGGGGGAAGGGTCAGGCGAGGTCAACCTCGCGGCAGTTCTTGTCCACCACGATGTCAGCGTCCGTTTTTTCCAGGATGTAGTCTACCGTATAGGGCTTGAAGTACTCGAGGAGGACGAAGGCTCCGTTCTTCACCTGGAACAATCCGAGGTCGGTGCACACGAAGTCCACCTGGTTGGCCGCGGTCAGGGGCAGGCTGCAGGCCCGGAGAAGTTTGGAGTTCCCCTCGTTGTCGAAGTGCTGGGTGGCGGCGAAGACGGTCCTGGCCCCCACGGTCAGGTCCATGGCCCCGCCCATGCCCGGGACCAGCTTTCCGGGAACCTTGTAGTTGGCGAGGTTGCCCCGCTGGTCCACCTCCAGGACCCCCAGGACCGTGGCGTCCACGTGGCCGCCCCGGATGATCGCGAAGCTTGTCGCGGAGTCGAAGAACGCTCCGCCCGGCTGTATCGTCACGGGGGCCCCGCCTGCGTTCACCAGCGCGGGATCCTCCCTTCCCTTTTCCGGCGCGGGCCCGAGACCCAGGAAGCCGTTTTCTGACTGGAGCACGATCGTGACGCCCTTCGGTATGTAGTTGCCCACCAGGGTCGGAAGCCCGATGCCCAGGTTGACGACATCCCCGTCCTTGAAGTACCGGGCGATGCGCCGGGCGATGATTTCCTTGTTCGGAATGTACTCCATCTCAGTTCCCCCGCTTTCCCGACCGGACCAGGAAGGTAACGAAAACCGAAGGCGTGATCACGACTTCGGGATCGATGTCCCCGATTTCCACGATTTCGTCCGCCTCGACGATCACGGTCCCGCAGGCCATGGCCATCAGGGGGTTGAAGTTGCGTGCGCTCTTGTCGTACACGAGATTCCCGGCCCGATCGGCTTTCTTGGCCTTGAGCAGGGCGACATCGCCGGGCAGGGCGGGCTCCAGGAGGAACTTGCGCCCCTCGACCTCGAGGATACTCTTGCCCTCCTGGACCTCGGTCCCGAGGCCGGTGGGCGTCAGGACTCCACCGAGGCCCGCGCCCGCGGCTCGGATGCGCTCGGCCAGGGTCCCCTGGGGAACCAGGACCACCTCGGTTTCCCCGGCGTTCATCTGACGCTGGGTCTCGCCGTTGGTGCCGATGTGGGAGACTATGATTTTCCTGAACAGCTTCCCGGCCACGAGCTTGGCCACGAAGGAGCAGGCTCCATTCTTGAGGTTGTGGATTCCGGTGTCGTTGCAGACCAGGGTCAATTTCTTCGTACCCCTGCGTTCCAGGGCGTCGATCAGGTCCGGCGGGGACCCGCAGCCCAGGAATCCTCCCACCATGACGACGTCTCCTTCCCGGATCTTGGAGACCGCCTCGTCGGCGGTAATGACGGGTTTGGCTACCATTGCAGATACTCCTAACGGTTGCGTTCGATGCCAAGAGATAGGACTCCCGGCGGTCCCGTGCAAGACAAAGGCGACCGGTCTGGATCGGGGCTGTGCCGGGAGGGGCCGCGGAGGGACGGCAAGCCCCTCCGCGGCGTTCAAGGGATCGTAATCAGAGGAAGAGCAGGCCCAGGGAGGTGATGATTCCCACCCAGAGCATGATCACGGTCGTGTATCCCATTATGTCCTTGATGCCGAGCTTGGCCACCGCCAGCAGGGGCAGGGCCCAGAAGGGCTGGATCATGTTCGTCCATGCGTCGCCCCAGGCGATCGCCGAGGCGGTCCGGGCGTAGCTGACGCCCAGGGCCTGGGCGGCGGGCATCATGATCGGTCCCTGCACGGCCCACTGGCCGCCGCCGGAGGGAACGAACATGTTCACCAGCCCCGCGGACCAGTAGGTGAAGAGCTGGAAGGTCCTGGGCGTTGAAATGGACACGAACCAGTTGGAGAAGGTCGCGGCCAGGCCGGAGTTGACCATCATGCCCATGATCCCCGCGTAGAACGGGAACTGGAGGACGATGCCGCCGCAGTTGCGCACGGACTTGTCCACCGCACGGACGTAGGCGATCGGGGTCTTGTGCATGATCAGGCCCAGGATCAGGAAGATGAAGTTGACCACGTCCAGGGAGAGGGAGCCGCCCTTCACGAGGTATCGGACCGCGTACACCAGTCCCACGACCCCGACGATGATCGCCAGGACGATGGAATTCTCGGTCTTCTCCGCGGGGGTCATCTCCTTGAAGGACTTCGCCGCAACCTCTTCCTTGTCGTCCTCCGCGAAGATCGCGGGATTCACCTCGACGATCTCCTCCTTCTTCTTGGGCATCATGAGGACGTTGATGATCGGGATGGTCAAAAGAAGGACCGCCGCGATGATGAGGGTCTGGACGGAGAAGATGGTGTCGCCGGTGGGGATGATGGTGCCCGGGGCCACCTTCTCCATCACCGGGTTCTTGGCCGCGATGGTCAGCTGGATGGAGGCGGACAGGCCCGAGTGCCAGAGCACGAAGCCGGAATACGAGCTGGCCACCAGCAGGGGATAGTGGATCCCCTTCGTGACCTTGGCGATCTCCTTGGCCAGGATGGCGCTGATGATGAGCCCGAAGCCCCAGTTGAGCCAGCAGCCGATGCCCATGACGAAGGCGACGATGGCCACGGCCTTGGCCGGGGTGTTGGCCACGGACGCTATGGCCTTCAGGGCCTTGTGCACCGGCTTGGAAAGGGCCAGGGCGCTGCCCGTCACCAGGACCAGGACCATCTGCATGGAGAAGCCCAGCAGGCTCCACATGCCGCCGCCCCAGTAGGTCGTCATGTCGATGAACGACTTGCCCTGGATGACCAGCCCCAGCACGAACACCAGGATGGTCAGGATGATCGCGAAGATGAACGCGTCGGGAATCCACTTCTTCGCGATCTTGGTAAAGAAATTGCCTAGAGCCCGGATCATACGGCCTCCTCTTGAGATTGGTTGGGAAATACTTAGCAGATTTCATGCCAAACTCTGGGCGCGGAGGGACTCCGGACGCGCCGGGCGGAAAACGGCCTCCGGGGGCTCAAAAAAACCGCGCGGACCGGGCTCGGCGGGGGCCCCGGGAAGGCGCGGGGAATGCAAGAACGATCATGCACCGCGAAAAGACTTGCACCCCCGGCGCTGCTACGGAGCTCCGCGGATCTGGTACTTCTCGAGCTTGTACTGGAGATTGCGCAGGGATACCCCGAGGTCCTCGGCGGTGCGGGTGCGGTTCCCCCGGAAAAAAGCCAGGCGGCGCAGGATCACGTCCCTCTCGTACTCGTCCACCAGTCCCCGGAGGGACTGCTTGTCCGCCTTGCGCTCCGGCTCCTCCAGGATCAGGGAGTCCGCCTCGATGGTCGGTCCGTCCGCGCAGATGAAGGCCCGTTCCAGGACGTTTTTCAGCTCCCGGACGTTTCCCGGCCAAGGGTAGGAGGCAATCACGCCCAGGGCCTCCTCGGACAGGCCGATGCCCGGGGCGTTGTACTTCCGACGCAGGAGAGCCAGCAGGTAGTCGCAGATCAGCCGGACGTCGTCGCCCCTCTCCCGCAGGGGCGGTATGTGGAAATGGATCACGTTCAGCCGGTAGAAGAGGTCCTTCCGGAAGCGCCCCGCCTTGATCTCGTCCTGGAGGTTCCTGTTGGTCAGGGCGATGATCCGGATCTGCACGGAGAGAGGTTTCACGCCCCCCACACGGTAGAAGGCGCGCTCCTGCAGGAAGTCCAGGAGTTTGGCCTGGATCTCGTAGGGAATCTCCGAGATCTCGTCCAATAAAAGGGTGCCCCCGTCCGCGCTTTCCACCCGGCCCTTCTTGAGGGCCGTGGCGCCGGTGAAGGCCCCCTTCTCGTGACCGAAGAGTTCGGACTCGAACAGGGTGGCCGGGATGCTGGAGCAGTTCGCGTAGACCAGGGGCGATTCGGAGCCGGACAGGGAGAAGTGGATCTGCTTGGCCAGGACGTTCTTGCCCGTGCCGGTCTCCCCGGTGACCAGGATCGGGACGTCCGCGTAGGCCAGCTTGGGGATGAGGTTCTTGACAGCCTGGACGGCCGGGCAATCCCCGATGAAGTCCTCGTAGTACATCCGGTTCTTGTGGAGGTTCCACAGGACCGTGTTCTCCTTGCTCATGCTGATGAAGTCCGCGGCGCGCCTCACCGCCAGCACCACCGTGTCCACGTCGAAGGGCTTGGTGATGAAGTCGTAGGCCCCGGCCTTCATGGAAAGGACCGCGTTGTCCACGGTCCCCAGGGCCGTGATCATGATGACCGCCAGCAGGGGCCGGGCGGCCTTGAGGTCCGGTATGATGTCCGTGCCCGAGCAGTCCGGCAGCTTCAGGTCCAGGATGCAGAGATCGGGCTTCTCGGCCCGGGCCGCCTCCACCGCGGCTTTCCCGGAATCCGCCTCCACCACCTCGAAACCTTCCAGGGTAAGGAGGTCCCGGAGAAATACCCGGACGTTCCGCTCGTCGTCGCAGACCAGGATCTTGTACTTCATACCCGAGCCGCTTCCGCCTCGCCCGACCGGGGCAGGCGCATGCTCACCTTGGTGTAGAATCCCTGCCGGGACAGGATCGCCAGGCTGCCCCCGTGGGCCTCCAGGATCTTCCGGCTTATGGCCAGGCCCAGTCCGGCCCCGTCGCGCTTCGTGGAAAACAAGGGGCTGCCGATCTTGCCCAGGTCCTCTCCCCGGATCCCGCAGCCCGTGTCAACGACGTCCAGGACGATCCTGCCGGATTCCTCCCGGAGGGAGGCTACGATGCGCCCGGCACCCTTGGCTGCCACCGCTTCCGAGGCGTTCTTGAGGAGGTTGTCGAAGACCTGGGCCAGCTTGAACCCGTCCACCCGCGCGGTGAACGAAGCTCCCGGCCGGGCGCGGATCTCCGGGCGCCGGTTCCCGCACCACTCGCAGTTGTCCACCCGGTCGGCCAGGATGGAAAGCACGTCGCAGTCCCGGAGTTCCAGGCGGCTCTTCCCGCCGTAGACCAGCATCTCGTTCAGCAGGCGGTTGACACGGTTGAGTTCGGAGTCTATGAGGCGTACGTATTCGACGCGCTTATCCTCCGTGACTCCGGGCCGCGTCAGCAGCTGTGCGAACCCCTTTACCGAGGTGAGGGGGTTCTTCACTTCGTGCACGACCCCCAGGGCCATCTGGCCCAGAGCCACCGCGCGCTCTTTTTCCTGGACCTCCCGCTCGTAACGCCGGGCCAGGGTCACGTCCCGGAACACGAAGACCGTGCCCAGGGCCTCGCCGTCCTCTCCGATCATGCGGTTTCCGCTCACCTCCAGCATCCGGCTCTCCGCGGGGATCTCCCGGGCCCTCCCGGGATCCGGATCGTCGATGCCGGAGGCCAGGAGATCGCGGATCCCGGAATCGAAAGCCTCCCGGAAATCCCGTCCCAGGAGGGTCTCGTCGGAGTGGTCCGGGAAGAGCCGGTAGAAGGCCCGGTTGGCCCGGGAAACCCGTCCGTCCAGGGAAACCGCCAGGACTCCGTCGGACACCCCCTCCAGGATGCTCTTGTTGTAGCACTTGATGAGGTTCATGGTGTCGACCAACTCGTTGATGGTCTGGACGATGACGGACAGCTCTCCCCGCACCGGGGGGATATGGTGCGTGGGCGTCTGGAAGAGAACCTCGATTCCCTTCTTTATTCGGTAGATCTTGTCCAGCTGGGTCTGGGTGGAGACCGTGACGCTGGCGTAGATCAGGAGGAAGATGAGCAGGACGATCCCGTAGACCCGGCGTACAATGGGAGTCAGCTGATTCGAGATCTGGTCCACCGTCTCGTTGGACCAGATGTAGCCGATCGTCCGGCCCTCCCGGACTACGGGCCACATGCAGTTCAGGATGTTGCCCCGCACCAGGTGGCCCTGCTGGACCATGGGC
The DNA here is from genome assembly GCA_041306765.1 of Spirochaetota bacterium. Taxonomy (GTDB): domain Bacteria; phylum Spirochaetota; class Spirochaetia; order Treponematales; family UBA12059; genus JAAYUR01. The sequence continues at coordinate 7,843 of JBFZER010000438.1, forward strand.
GTGCCCGAAGCCATGACCTCGTAGCCCTTATGGCCCGGAAAGATGGACTGCCCCACGGTGTACTGGAAGTCCGAACTGGGACCATAGGTCAGGACCGCGTCCAGGTCCCGGCTGTAGTATCCCACACCCACCCCGTCGTTCCCGGAAGCCACGAAGTCCGTTATCGCCCGGAGCCTCCGGTTGAGGACGGCGATCTTCCGGTCCCGGGGCGAGTCCAGGGCTCCCTCCTCCCGGAGGATGTCCTCGAAGGTACCCGCCAGGTGCCGGTCCAGCTGTCGGGCCAGGCCGAAGAGCTTGCCCTCCTTCTCCTTGAGGATGCTCTCCGTGACCTCCTGCTTCAGAAGAAGGGACAGCCCCAGGAGGGGCACGAGGACGCTCAGGAAGAGGAGGATGAGGAGCCGGGTGGTCAGTTTCATGGGGAGGGAACCTCGCCTGCGAGGGTACCACGGGGACCGCACGGGGACAAGGCGGTTCGGTGCAGGCTTCGCAATACCAAGTACATCTTGCCAAAGCTCGCTCCGTTCGCCAAGATTCGCCTCGGAGGAACCATGCGCAACTCGATCGGATTCCGGGCCCGCCTTTCCGTGGTTTTGGCAGCCGCCACCATATCCCTGGCGTCCTGCCAGCCGAAAAAGGAGCTCCCCGAGGGCCTGTACGCCCGAATCAGGACCAACCGCGGGGAGATCCTCCTGCGACTGGAGGCCGGGAAGGCGCCCCTGGCGACTGCCAACTTCGTGGGCCTGGCCGAGGGCACCCTGGACGCCTCCGTCGGCAAGCGGTACTACGACGGCCTGACCTTCCACCGGGTCGTGGCGGATTTCATGATCCAGGGCGGGGATCCGGCGGGGGACGGTTCCGGCGGCCCCGGATACCGCTTCCCGAACGAGGTCGACCCCGGTCTCCGCCACGACGGGCCGGGGGTCCTGGCCATGGCCAACGCGGGGCCCCATACGAACGGCTCCCAGTTCTACATCACCCGCAAGGCCGCCCCCTGGCTGGACGGCGGCTACTCGGTCTTCGGCCGGGTCGTGGAGGGCCAGACCGTGGTGAATTCCATACAGCAGGGCGACGTAATGGAAACGGTGGAGATACTCCGGGTCGGCGAGGACTGGGCGGGCTACACGGCGGACCAGGAGCTCTGGAATTCCCTCTTCGAGAGCCGGACCGCCGCCCTGCGGGAAGAGCGGGCGGCCGCCCGGGCCGCGGAGATCGCCCGGATCGACGCCAAGTGGCCCGGCCTGGCGGAGGGTACCCGGGGACTCCGTTGGAAGGTCCTCAAGGAGGGCTCCGGTCCGAAGCTGGCCCACGGAGACCGGGCCAAGGTCGAGTATTCGGGCATGCTCACGGACGGCAAGACCTTCGACGCCTCCCGGCTCCACGGCGGCCCCCTGGAGCTGGAAGTGGGCACGGGCCAGGTGATCCTGGGCTGGGACCTGACCCTCCTGGACATGAAAAAGGGAGAACGCCGCCTGGTGGCCATCCCCCCCGAACTGGCCTACGGACCGACCGGCGCGGGAGGCGGGGTCATCCCCCCCGACGCATTCCTGGTCTTCGAGATGGAAGTGGTCGGGGTGAGGTAGGACCGAGGCGGCCCTGGACCTCTGGCCGGAGGTTTTCACCTTCCGGACGGCCCCAAACGGGGGTATACTCGTCCCGGCAAATCAAGAAACCTTGGTTCGAGGGGTACCCCATGAACGAGCCGGCCCCGACCCGGATCGTCGCCTCCTGTCTCTCCGCGATCGTGGACCGCCGCGAACGGGAGGATCTCTTCTCCGGCTCCGTCCTCGTCGCCCGGGGGGACACGGTCCTGCTCCACGAGGCCCGGGGCTGGGCGCACCGGGGCTTCTCGGTGCCCAACTCCACGGATACCCGCTTCGACACCGCCTCCCTGGGCAAGCTCTTCACCGCCGCCGCGGACGAGGGCTTCGCGGCGGCACCGACGGAGAGCTGAGGCGGGGAAGGAGGCGACATGTACAAGGAGCGGGAATTCCGGGAGCGCTGCGCCGCCCGGGGCTTGGACCCTGAGTCGACGGAAAAAGCCGTAGCCTGGGTCCGGATCCTGGAGGCGGAGGCGAAGGGGTCCGACGGGACCCTGGGGACCGCCCCGGTGGCGGGAGTGGAACGCCACGTGGCAGGCCTGGTCGCCCGGGGCGAGGCGGAGGAGGCCCGGCTCATGGCCCTGGCCCGGTACTTCGCCGCGGCCGGAATCGACGCGGTCGCCATACGGCTCCTGGCCTACCTCCTGCCGGTTGGGGTCCTCCCGGCCATGGCGGACCGCCTTGCGGAACTCGAAGGCAGCGCCGTCCGGGACAGGGTGATGGCGGGCGTCGAGGTTCCTCCGACGGGAGCGCCCCCGGAGGTCTACCCCGCCGCGACGGCGGCCTTCGTCCGGGCCCTGGAAGCGGAGCTGGGCGCCGAGAAAGCTCGCCGGGTCCTCTGCTGGAACGTCCACGGCATTCCCGCGGCGGCCTTCGCAGCGGAACGGGAAGCCTTCCTCGCCGCCGCGTCCCTGGAGGACTGGCTGGCGGCCTACCACGGGCGGAAGGTCCGGGAGCTGTCCAAGCACGCCGAGGACGGGACCCTCTGGTTCGAGCAGAAGATCACCCCGGCGGTGGTGGATTTCGTCCGTCAAAACCAGGAGCTCCTGTCCGCGGTTTCCGACGGCCGTCACCTCTGGGCCACCAAGATCCCCTACGACCCGGACCGCTTCCTGGCCTCCCGGGACCCCCTGGAAAAGCGGCGCCTGGCCTGCCACTGTCCCCTGGCCGCATCGTCCATCACCGAGACCGGGGCGGGGGTTTCGGCAGCCTGGTGCGCCTGCTCGGCGGGGTACGAGAAGTTCCTCTTCGACACGGTCTTCGGCGAGGAGACCGAGGCGGAGGTCACGGAGTCCGTGCTGGCCGGGGATCCCCGGTGCCGGTTCAGGATCCGGATTCCCGAGGAGGTACTTGCGAGATTCCGTGCGAACGGCCGGGCCGGCGCGGCAGGGAGTAATGCATGAGGTCGTCCAGAATGCCCGGCACCGGCCCCCTACGATCCCGGGGCCTCCGGATCGCGGCTCTGACCCTGCTGGCCTCGACTGCGGGCGCCCTCGGAGCCCAGGTCTCGGACCCGTGGAGCGGGTCCTCCGCCCGAAACCTCGTGGAGACGGTGGAGTCCGCGATGGTCGCCGTGGAACCCGGGGTCTTCGTCATGGGCAGCAACCGGGGGCTCCCGGACTCCCGACCGGCCCATTCGGTGGCCGTCACCCGGCCCTTCCGAATCCTCCGGCACGAGGTGACCTTCCAAGAGTACGACGCCTACTGCGCCCTCTCGGGGGCCCGGAGTCCCCGGGACAACGGCTGGGGCCGGGACAGCCGGCCGGTCATCGACGTCTCGTATACGGACGCGGCGAAGTTCTGCAACTTCCTGAGCCGGGCGGCGGGGCGAACCCCCTGCTACGACGAGGAGGGCAGGACCTTCGACCCCTCCGCGGACGGCTACCGCCTGCCCACCGAGGCCGAGTGGGAGTACGCCGCCCGGGGAGGTTCCCGGAGCCGGGGATACCGTCTCTCGGGTTCCGACGACCCCGCGGAGGTCGCGGTCCTCGGGGACGCCTCGAGCCCGGCGGCCGTGGAATCGAAGAAATCCAACGAGCTCGGGATATTCGACATGAGCGGGAACGTCTGGGAGTGGTGCCAGGACTGGTATGCCGCGGGCTGGTACTCGAAGGCCCCCGCGGGCTCCCTGGACGGAAGCTCCCCTTGGGCGGATCCGGCGGGTCCGGGGATCGCCGAGGCGGACCGGCCCTTCGGCGTGAACCGGGTGCGGAGGGGCGGCAACTACCACGAGAGCGCCGACTCCGCGGCGGTCCATTTCCGGAGCCGGGATCTGCCCAGGCAGGCGGATCCGGGCATGGGATTCCGCATCGTCCGAACCGGTTCCTGAAGGAGGACGCGATGCATGAAGTCTTGAATCGTCCGGGCCGCCCGGCGCGCCACCGCGGCGCGGCGGGCCGCGGATTCCGATCCGCCTCGGCACTGGTCCTGGTCCTGGCCGTCGGCTGCGCGACCGCGGGAAAACCGGCCGCCGCCCCGCCGGAGCCCAAGAAGGTCCTCTACCCCTGGACCGCCCTGATCGTAGTGGACGTCCAGCGGGGCATCTTCCCCCTGCACCGGGAGGCGACCTTCCTGGCCGCAGTCCGGACCCTGGTCGATCGGGCGGGCGCGGCGGGGGTGCCGGTGGTCTACGTCTACCACACCGACACGGCCGCCTTCTCCCCGGGAAACGCTTCCTGGCTCCTGCACCCGTCCCTGACCCCGCCGGAAGGGGCCGAGCAGGTGCGTAAGTTCACGCCCGATTCCTTCAGCGGCACGGAGTTGGAGGCCCTCCTGGACGCCCGGCGCATCGGCCGGGTAGTGATCTGCGGCCTGGGATCCACGGCCTGCGTAAGCGCGACCCTGTGGGGCGCCCACGGTCGGGGGTACGACCTGGTCCTGCCCTCGGACGCCCACTCCATGCCCCTGACCGGATCCAGCCTGGAAGCCCTGGAGCGGTTCAACGAGTTCTGGAAGGGAAACGGAGCCGAGGT
>JBFZER010000439.1:0-9167 GCA_041306765.1 Spirochaetota bacterium
ATCTCGGATGGGCCTGGACAACCTGGTCGCCTTCGTGGACTGCAACGGTTTCCAGAGCGGGGGCACCACCGCCCAGATCAGCGGGATGGACCGCATCCGGGAGCGCTTCGAGTCCTTCGGATGGAGATGCCGGGAGATAGACGGGCATGACTTCGAGCGGATCGTGGAGGCCGTGGAGGAGTCCCGGGTTCCGACCGGGAAGCCTACGATGATCCTGGCCCGAACCGTCAAGGGCAAGGGAGTGTCCTTCATGGAGAACAACAACGATTGGCACAAGGGCGTCCCGGACAAGGAACAGCTGGAGCGGGCCCTGGCGGACCTGGCCGACGGGAGGGAGCCATGACGATGCGCGGAACCCGGGAAGCCTTCATCCAGGGCCTCCTGGAAGCGGCCCAGGCGGACCCGGCCATAGTCCTGGTCTGCGCGGATTCCTTCAAGGCCGCCCGGGCTGCCCCCTTTGCCCAGGCCTTCCCGGACCGGGTCTTCGACGTGGGCATCGCGGAACAGGCCGCGGCGGCCTTTGCGGCGGGCCTGGCCTCCTGCGGGTACAAGCCCTATGTGAACACCTACGCGGGCTTCATCGCCATGCGGGCCCTGGAGCAGGTACGGCTCTACGCGGGGTACACGGGCCTCCCCGTCAAGTTCGCGGGCCTGAACGGGGGCGTCTACGGAGGCGAGCGGGAGGGGGTGACCCACCAGTTCTTCGAGGACCTGGCCGCCCTCCGGGCCATCCCGGGGATGGAGATCGTGGTGCCCGCGGACGCCGGCCAGGTCCGCCAGGCCGTCCTGGCCCTGGCCTCCCGGAGCGGACCCGGGTACATCCGCCTGGGCAGCGGCCGGGAGCCGGACATCCTCGGGCCCGAAGTCCGCTTCGAGTTCGGAAAGATCAAGGTGCTCTCGGACACGGGTACCGACGTCGCGCTGTTCACCCAGGGGCCGGTCCTGGCCCGGGTGCTCAAGGCCGCGGAGCTTCTCAAAGCCCGGGGGGTCGGGGCGGTGGTGGTCGAGGCGGCCACCCTGAAGCCCTTCGACGCCGAGGCCGCCGCGGCCGTCGCGGCCCGCTGCGCCCGGGTCGTGACGGTGGAGGACCACAACATCCTGGGAGGCCTCGGCTCTGCGGTGGCGGAGACCCTGGCGGAACGGGGCCTGGCCCGGCCCCTGGTCCGGGTCGGCATCCGGGACGTCTTCCCCCAGTCCGGCCCCGCGGAGGCCCTGCTGGACCACTACGGCATGCGCCCGGAGGATATCGCCGCCGTCTCCATATAAATTTTACATATCATTCAGGAACGATTATAGTTATCATCGGGGGGAGGGGATAATCGGGAGGCAAGACTGAGGTTCCGCCTGTCCGCGGCGACTGCCGCCTTCATTCTCGCAATCGCAGTATTGGAAAACCTTCATGCGCAAGCCTTGACGGTGGCATTGTCGGTACTCAACGAAAAGACCGGGTCGTCCTCCAGCTCCGAGGCCCTGGAGGATATCCTCCGGGTGACGATTTCCCTGGCCATTGAGGATCGGGGCTTCCAAACCGTCAATATTCCGGAATCCGCCGCTGCGCCCGCAACAGCGGAATTCCTTCTGACCGCGCGATATTATATATCCGGGGACAGGGTGACCCTCCGGCTCCTGCTTGTCGATGCGCGGTCGATCATGCCCGAGGCTTCGGGCGGCGTGGAACGCGTCCTGGATCCCCAGTTCGACCGGGAAGTGACGCGGCTGGTCGTTTCTGTCCTGAAATCTGCGGAGCAGGAGATCGCGGCGCGACCTCGGCTTCCGTCGGAACCGTCGGCGTCGACCGCGGCCGTTAGTCCGCCGCCGGCGGAGTCCCCGGGGGAACCTTCGGTTGCCGCTCGCCCCCCATCGGCCGCGCCTGCGCCCGCACCTGAGGCCGGGACCGACCGGGCGCGTCGACCGCCCCGTCCGGATTTCGGCGTGGGGATCTATATTCCCCTGGGGGACGCCGGGGACTACTTCGCCGCGGCGGGATGGTTCGGAGCCCGGTGGGGCTTCCCCCTGGACAGGGAGGAGCGCTGGAGCGCGGGGCCCTCGGCCGCCGTCGCAGCCTTCTCCATGGCCGGACCGGGTGAAACGGCTTCCGGCAATTATTTCATCATGTTGGGCGCGGAGTTGAGCTTCCGGGCTTCCGGGGCGGGCAAGGTGTCCCCCTTCGCCTCCGTCTCCGCGGGGCCCGCCCTGGCGGTGGTCCGGGGAGCGGATCCCGCCCGGTTCGCCAAGCTCATGCCCTACGCGGCGGCCCGGCTCGGAGCGTCCTTCGGGATCGCGCCCCGGTGGAGGCTCGGCATCGATTCGACCCTTTCGATCCTGATGGACTACGCGCCCGGGTTCGAGTCGCTCTCCCCCGTCTGGGGGCTCGCGCCCAAGCTCTTTTTATCCGTGGAACCGAGGTAGGAGGCCATGAAAAAGCCCGTTCGATCCCTTGCGGCCGTATCGGCAGTGCTGGTGACTCTCCTGCTTGCTTTCTCCTGTGAACTGCCCCCCCTATACGAGGTCTGGGGGGACTTCAAGTCCGGGGAGCTGGGCATCACTCCATCCTTCGTTACCCTGGAGGAGACGAAAAGCATAACCCTCACCGTCACGGGAGGGAGAGCTCCGTATTCCTACCTGGATATCTCCGGAGACGGGATCCTGACTCCCCTGAATGGGCATGCGGTGTATACAGCCCCGGCTCTGGGGGCGGATGCGGACCGCTGGATCCGGGTAACCGACGCCAAGGGCGATGAGTCCGATGCACGGATCCTGGTGACCGCGGCGCCGGTGCCCCTGCTCCGGATCAGCCCCACCATGACGTCCATCTCCACGGTCGATACGGCTACGTTCACACCTTCCGGGGGCAAGACGCCGTATGAGTATTCGGTGATAGCCGGCATCGGAACCGTCGCGCCCGCCACAGGGCTGAGCACGGTTTTTTCACCCTCCGGGGCCACCACCGCGGTGGTCCGGGTCACCGACGCCTCCGGGCAGGCCGCGGACGCCACGGTCTACGTCTCCGCCGCCGCGCCGCCCCTGGTCATCGACCCCCCGACCCTGCAGATCGAGACAGGGGGCACCTTCACGTTCACGGCGACGGGAGGGACACCGCCGTACTCCTTCAGCGCTACGGACGGAGTGATTATTCCCGCGACCGGGGTGTACACAGCGCCCGGCCTGCCCAACCCGAGCGTAACGGTGACCGTCACGGACGCCGCATCGGCGGTCGCTGCCGCCGCGGTGACCGTCGTGGAGCCCGCCGCCGGGGACCCCCTGGCCATCGTCCCCCGGTCCCTGACCATCGGCAAGTGGAAGAGCTTCCAATTCGAGGCTGTCGGCGGAAGCGGAAACTACCGGTTCGACATGGTCTCGGGGAATGGTTCAATAACTCAGGCGGGCCTCTATACGGCTTCGAACCGGCTGGGGACGGAGACGGTCAAGGTGACGGATACGGATACGAACGTCTTTGACACCGCGACGATCACGGTCAAGGCGAAGTAGGCGCAGACTGCCGACCGGCGGGCCGGGAATATGACGGCCGACCGCCCCCCTACCTCAGCAACTCCCGGAGTCTTTCCAGGAACCGGATGAGTTCCGGGTCTCCGGCCGGAAGTCCCCGGGCGGGTCGGCCCGCGGAGGCGCTCTCCGTAGCTTCCGCCGCCTCGGCCAAGCCCTGCTTGCGTCCCTGGCTCCGGTACTCGCCCTCGAAGGTCTCGAAGTAGCGGTCCAGGCGCTCCGCCAGACCCGGGCGGGCGGACTTTGCGGGTTCCTCGGCCAGGAGGGCGCGAACCTCGGCCTTGGCCTTGAGCAGGTCCAGCAGGATATCCTGCTCACTAGTCCGGGCGGACGTACGGACAGATTCCCCCCGGGCGGTCCGGAGCAGGGCGTCCACCCGGTCCCGGGCGGCGGCGCGCCGGGTTTCTACCGCGGACAGGCGGGCTATCTGGGAGTCCGCCTCCCGGAGCCGGCGCTCCAGGACCGCGACGCGGTCCTCGTAGTCCTTCCGCGCCCGGGCGGACTCCGCCAGGGCCTCCTCGTAGCGACCCTCGAGCTGTCTCTGGGCTTCCTCGCTGCCCCGCCGCTCCGCCGCAAGGCGCTCGATCTCCGCCTTCAGGGGGTCGGTGCTGCGCTGGAGCTCCTCGTTGTACCGGGCGGCGGCGGCGGCCAGCTGGCGGTCCCGCTCCGCGGCCTCCGCGGCCAGCCGGGACTGGAAGGCCGAGAGCTCCGCCTTGCGCTCCCGCTCCTGGCGGTCCTGGAACTCTTTGAGCCGGGCCGCAACGGCGGCCTCGGTCAGGCCTTCCGCGGCCAGCTTTTGGCGCTCCGCCTCCAGTTCCGCCGCGATCCCGGTCTCCAGCTCCCTTGCCCGGGCGGCCAGGCGGGAGTCGAATTCCCGGCGCAGGGTCTCCCGCTCGGAACGGGCCAAGTCGTATTGAGTTCGAAGTTCCCCGATGGCCTTCTCCCGCTCCTCGATCTGTTCGCCCGCCTCCTGGCGGAGGGCGCGGAAAAGCTCCGAGCCGCCGGCGGGACCCGCCGCGGAGGGGCCCACCATCCGGGCCTCGTCCCGGTCGTAGAGCCCGGGGACGAGGAGGATGCCCGCGGTCATGAGTACGAGGGAGACGGCCGTCACGACCACGGGAAGCAAGGCCCCGCTGGCACCGGCGCGTAATTTTTTTGTGTCGCCGATCGGGCTGCGGTCGGTGTGGATCAATTCCTCGATCTCCCGCAGGGTATCCTCGCGTTCCTCCTCGGGGATCGAGGAAGGAGGGAAGGGATCCGGGGAGGGTGCGGAAATCGGTTCTTGGGTCATGTACTTTTTCCTTGTGATAGAAATGTACTGCCGATTGCGATTCCGTTCAAACCTTGGAGATTGCTTTTACCGGCTTCCGGACGTATTCTATCAGTAAATATGAGAATCAGAACGAAAATGTTGTTTCTTGTCCTTCCTCTCCTGGTCACCCCGCTCTTCCTGTCGGGCCTGGTCTCTTCCCTGGAGGCCCGGAACGGCATCACCTCCGTGGCCGTCGACTTCCTGCGGTTCAAGGCCGAAGAGCTTCGCAAGTATGCGGCCGGGCAGTGGGGCATCCTGGAGGAGAACTCCCTGGCCGAGGATCCCCGGTACCTGGAGATCGCCGAGGACGCCGTGGCGAGCTTCGCGGCGGGGATCATCCGCAGCCCCACGGAGCTCGTGGCGGCCTTCGACGCCGCGGGATCCCTGGTCCTGTCCACCTCCCCCCTGGAGATCGGGGATTCCGAGTCCCGGGAGCTCCGGCGCCTGGCCGCGGAGGGCCGGGAGGGCTGGGAGCGTCTCCGACTGGGCGGGACGGACCGGGTGGCCCAGGCCTTCGTCCTGCCGGAGTTCGGCTGGTATGTCCTGGTCAGCGAGCGGGAGGACCGGTTCTACGGGGCCGTGGACGAGATCATCCGCCGGAGCGTCTACATCCTGGCCGCCTCCGCGGCCCTCTCCGTGATCCTGCTGATCGGATTCGCGCGGTACCTCACCGAACCCGTCGTCCGGCTGGAGCGGACCATGACCCGGGTCATGGAGACCAACGACCTGACCATTCGGGCGGAGGTGCGCTTTTCCGACGAGATCGGCCGCCTGGCGGAGAGCTTCAACGGCATGGTTTCCGCCCTGGACGAGGCTTATGCCCGGGTCAAGGATTTCGCGGCCGAGGCGGTCCACTCCCGAAGGCGGGAGCGGAAGGTGCGGAGCATTTTCCAGAAGTACGTCCCGGCCACGGTGATCGACCAGATCTTCGAGCGCCCCGAGTCCGCCTTGACCGGGGAGGAGCGGGTCCTCGCGGTCCTGTTCTCCGACATCGTCGGCTTCACGGGCATCTCGGAGCGCCTGAAGCCCGCGGAGGTGGTGGATTCCCTGAACCACTACTTCGAGAGGATGGGAGAGATCATCCTCTCCCAGTCGGGCATCGTGGACAAGTACATAGGCGACGCCATCATGGGGTTCTTCGGAGCGCCGACCTCCACGGGCCGGGAAGCCCTGGACGGGGTGGAGACGGGCTTGCGGATGCTGGAGTCCCTGGAGGAGTTCAACACCTGGCAGGTCGCCAAGGGCCGGCCGCCCTTCCGAAGCGGGGTGGGCCTCAACCACGGCACGGTGACGGTCGGCAACATCGGCTTCGAGAAGAAAATGGACTACACCGCCATCGGGGACATGGTGAACACGGCCTCCCGCATCGAGGGACTGACCCGGTACTATCGGGAACCCCTGCTCGTCTCCTCTTCGGTTTGGCGCCAGGTGCGTTCGAAATTCCCCTGCCGCTTCGTGGACAAGGTCGAGGTGAAGGGCCGGAAAGGGGCGGTCTCCGTGTTTTCCGTACGCCGGGAGATCGGCCCGGCGGAGGAGAAGGCCTGGAAGTACTACCACGCCGGAATCAAGAGGTACTACGACCGGGCCTTCAAGGAGGCGGCCGCCTTCTTCGCCGCCTCGGCCCGCCTGACGCCGGGGGATCGGGGGACTGCGCGCTTCCTGTCCCGGTGCCGGGACCGCCTCAAGGATCCCCCGTCGGCGGATTGGACCGGCATCACGGTGATGCCGGGGAAATGAGGGACGTACCGACGCTCCCGCCGGAAAAATTTTTCTTGTCCTCTCGCCGGTTATACCGTATAATTATGCACCATCCCGCGAGGCGTCAGGCTTCACGGGCCGCTCGCGGGCTACTTCGGCTCCGCCGCGGCCTCGGTTTCGGCGCGGGTGGTTCCCCGACACGATCGGCTCGGCAGGCCGATTTCCAGGTCCTCCTTCATCCCGGCGGGAAGCGAGGATAGTACGATGGCCGCAAGGAGGTGCGAGTGCCCCCTGTCGAAAAATCGCTGTATAGGCTGATGATCCTGCTGATAGCCGGCACGGCCCTGGCCGGCCTGGCGAGCCGGGGACCGGCGGAAGCGGTCCGGGGCTTCCTGGAGCTTCAGTGGGTACCCTCCCGGCTCATCCACGACTACTCCGTGACCGGGGGGCCGGGGGGCGCGCTCCTGAACGCGGCCTTCATGGCCGCGTTGGCCCTGCTCCTGGTGCGCCTGAACGGGGTGCGGCTCTCGGGGCCCACCCTGGCGGGGGTCTTCACCGTCATGGGTTTCAGCCTCTTCGGCAAGACGGCCTTGAACGTGCTGCCGATCCTAGCGGGGGTCTTCCTGGCCGCCCGCGCCGCAGGCAAACCCTTCAAGAGCTATATCATGATCGCCTTGTTCGGGTCCGCCCTCGGTCCCCTGGCCCCGGCCCTGGCGCTGGAGATCGGGCTTTCCGGATTCGCGGCCGCGGCCGCGGGCGTCGCCGGAGGGGCTGCGGCGGGCTTCATCCTTCCGGGCCTGGCCATGGCCCTGCTCCGCCTCCACGAGGGGTACAACCTCTACAACGTCGGCCTCACCTGCGGCTTCGTCGGCCTGTTCGCCGCAGCCCTCATGGCCGCCTCGGGGGGAGGGCTTTCCATATCCGTGATCTGGAATACGGAGCCCGATCCCGCGATGACCTGGCTTGTGCCCGGAATCTCGCTGGTCCTGGCGGCCTGGGGTCTGGTCCTGGAGCGCAGGGGAGCCCTGTCGGGGTTTCAAAAAATCCTGAAGCTCACAGGCCGCCTGCCCTCGGACTTCCTGGACATGGTGTCCCCGGGAGCGGCCCTGCTCAACATGGGCATCCTGGGACTGATCGGCAGCGCCTACGTGGCCCTGGTGGGGGGCGACTTCAACGGCCCGGTCCTGGGAGGCCTCCTGACCCTGATCGGGTTCGGCGCCTTCGGCAAGCATCCCCGGAACTCCCTGCCGGTCATGGCGGGGGTCTTAGCCTCTACCCTGCTGTTCGGAAAGCCCCTCACCGCGCCGGGCCCCATCCTGGCCCTGCTGTTCGGCACGACCCTGGCCCCCCTGGCCGGGGAGTTCGGTCCCCTGGTGGGTTTCGTCGCCGGCTTTCTGCACCTGGTCCTCGTGGAGCGCACGGGCTCGTTCCACATGGGGCTGGACCTGTACAACAACGGATTCGCGGGGGGGCTCACGGCCGGGCTCGTCTCCGCCGGCATGGAGTGGATCCGCTCGAACAAGCGGGAACGGATGAAGTAGAATGCCGGAAAGGCGGTCAAACCGATGAAGACGAAGGAATACATCATGCATCTTTTGGCGGAGATGTCCAACTACATCCTGGACGCCAAACCCATGCGCATGGTGATCTCCCTGCACCAGGAACCGGACGGGCTTCATCTGTCCGTGATGGATTCCACGGTTCGCAAGGACTCGGAACTGGAGGCGATCACCCGGGCCTTGAACACCGCGGCACGGCCGGAGTTGGCGGAATACTACGGCCACATGGCCGGGAACGACCTTGTCGGGTCCGCCCGGCTGAACCTGATCGGCTGGCAGGTCAAGAAGGCCGACGTGGAGCGCATCGAGGGGGGCACCAAGATCGACCTGTGGCTGGGGAGCGAGCGCTTCGACTCCGCCCGGTTCTCCCTGAAGGACGAGGGGAAATAGCCGGAATTCGTCCGGGACCGGGGTATCCGCCTAGACCGACACTTTCCGCATCAGCATGCCCACGTTCTTGTGGGAGAAGACCTCGTCCAGGACCAGGATGGCCGCGCCCATGGTGGCCCCGCGTCCGGCCAGGGTGGACTTTTTCACCACCAGGTCCGCGGTCGCCAGGGGCGTCGACCGGCTGTAGATGGATTCCCGGACGGAGGCGATGAAGCGCTCCCCCAGGTTCGTGAGCCCCCCGGAGATCACGATCAGGGAGGGGTTGAAGAAATTCACCAGCTTGGCCAGGACGGTGCCGAGATAGGTCCCCGCCGAGGCTACGAGGCGGATGCACTCCTCGTCGCCCGAGGCCGCGCCCCGGGCCAGGGCTTCCGCGTCCAGGGCTTCCCCCCGGGCCAGGGCTTCCGCCAGGTAGGGGCTGCGGCCCGCGCGCGCCGCGGACAGGGCCCGGGCCGCCAGGGCGCGGCCCCCCGCCACGGCCTCCAGGCACCCTGAGTTGCCGCAGCGGCAAAGGGTCTGGTCGCCGTCGATGCCGATGTGGCCGATGTCCCCGGCGGCGCCCTTCGCCCCCCGGTAGAGATCCCCGTCGATCACGATGCCGGCGCCGATGCCCGTGCCGGTCTTCACCACGATGAAGCTCCCCCTCCTGCCCACGATGCCCGAGGCCGCCCCCTTGTCGCGCTCGGCGAGGGCCATCACGTTCA
>JBFZER010000440.1:0-4326 GCA_041306765.1 Spirochaetota bacterium
TCCTCGACCGCGGCGCAGCCTGCCAGCACGATCAGGTCGGCCAGGGAGATCTGTTTTCCGCCCGCAGCCGAGCGGTCGAAGCCGGCCTTGACGCCCTCGAGAGCGGCGAGCGCCTTTGCAAGGCGCGCCGGCTCGTTAACCGCCCAATCCTTCTGCGGAGCCAGGCGGATACGGGCGCCGTTCGCGCCGCCGCGCTTGTCCGAACCGCGGAATGTCGATGCGGAAGCCCAGGCGACGAAGATGAGGTCGGCCGGGGGAACGCCCGCGGCCAGGACTTTCTTCTTGAGCGCGGCGACGTCCGCCGCATCGACCAGCGGATGCCCTCGGACCGGCAGGGGGTCCTGCCATAGGAGATCCTCCTTCGGTACCTCGGGACCGAGGTAGCGCGCCTTGGGACCCATGTCGCGGTGCGTCAGCTTGAACCAGGCGCGGGCGAAGGCGTCGGCCAAGGCGGCCGGATCCTCCATGAAGCGGCGCGAGATCTTCTCGTATGCGGGGTCGAACCGGAGCGAGAGGTCCGTGGTCAGCATGCCCGCGGGGTGGCGCTTGCCGGCCTCGTGGGCGTCCGGGACCATGGGACCTTCCCCGCCCTTCGGTTTCCACTGCTTGGCGCCGGCGGGGCTCGTCGTGAGCTCCCACTCGGTCTCGAAGAGCACCTTGAAGAAGTTGGGGGTCCATTTCGTGGGCGTCGGGGTCCAGGTCACCTCGGGGCCGCCCGTGATGGTATCGTTCCCTTTACCCGTACCGTACGAGCTTTTCCAGCCGAGTCCCTGGGACTCGATGGGCGCGGCCTCGGGCTCGGGTCCGACGTGCTTGGGGTGTCCCGCGCCGTGGGTCTTGCCGAAGGTGTGGCCGCCCGCGATGAGGGCGACGGTCTCCTCGTCGTCCATGCCCATGCGGGCGAAGGTCTCCCGGATGTCCTTGGCCGCCAGGAGGGGGTCGGGATTTCCGCCCGGTCCCTCGGGGTTCACGTAGATGAGCCCCATCTGCACGGCGGCCAGAGGGTTCTCGAGCTTGCCGCCCTCGGCGTTCCGCTTGTCCCCCGCAAGCCAGGCCTTCTCGGAACCCCAATAGACGTCCTTGTCGGGTTCCCAGACGTCCTCGCGGCCTCCTCCGAAGCCGAAGGTCTTGAAGCCCATGGACTCGAGCGCCACGTTGCCGGCGAGGATCAAGAGGTCGGCCCACGAGATCTTCCGGCCGTATTTCTTCTTGAGCGGCCAGAGGAGTCGGCGGGCCTTGTCGAGGTTCGCGTTGTCCGGCCAGCTGTTCAGGGGTGCGAAACGCTGCTGGCCCCGGCCCCCGCCGCCGCGCCCGTCGCCCGAGCGGTAGGTGCCCGCGCTGTGCCAGGCCATGCGTATGAGGAAGGGCCCGTAGTGGCCGAAGTCGGCGGGCCACCAGTCCTGGGACCTCGTCATGAGTTCCTGGAGATCCTGTTTCAAGCCCTCGTAATCGAGGCTCTGGAACTCCTTCCGGTAGTCGAAGCCCGGCCCCATCGGGTCGGACCTGGACGAGTGCTGATTGAGGAGGTCGAGGTTCAGGGCTTCGGGCCACCAATCCTGGTTGGAAGTCCCTCCGCCGCCCATGTGCCCGTGCGCCGGGCCCGTCTTCGTGTCGCTCACGGTTCGCTCCTTCCGCCGGGTTTCAAGTCCGTTCCCGCGGGCCCGGAGATCCCTGCGGGACGGGAGTCGGCGCGGGCAGGGGCCGGCCGGAACCGGCGCCTGAACCCGCGCCTGGGCGCCTACTTCTTGTTGATAGCCGCCAGGACGTTTTCCTTGGCGATCTTCTTGGTGCAGAAGAACCAGTCGTGGCAGGTGACCCCCGACTCCTTGCCGTCCATCCGGTCCTTGGCCACGCCGCAGGAGCCTGCGGGCGGGACGATGACGTCGTCCCCGGGGCGCCAGTCCGCGGGACAGGCCACGGAGAAGGCGTCCGCGGTCTTGAGGGCCTGGACCACCCGGATGAGCTCGTCGAAGTTGCGCCCGATGGACAGGGGGTAGTAGATGACCGCCCGGATCACGCCCTTGGGATCGATGAAGAAGACCGCCCGCACGGCCTTGGTGGCGGCCTCTCCGGGCTGGATCATCCCGTATTTTTTGGCCACCTCCATGGTGATGTCCTCGATCAGGGGGAACTTCACCTCCACGTCCTTCATGCCCTTGTACTGGATCTTCTCCTTGATGGTCCGGAGCCACGCTATGTGGCTGTAAAGGCCGTCCACCGAGAGCCCCACCAGCTTGCAGTTGAGTTCGGCGAACTTCTGCTCCAGGGTGGCGAAGGTCATGAACTCCGAGGTGCACACGGGGGTGAAGTCCGCGGGGTGGCTGAAGAGGATCACCCAGCTGCCCTCGTACTGCTTGGGGAAATCGATCTCCCCCTGGGTCGTGACGGCCTTGAAGACCGGGGCCTTGTCCCCGATGCGGGGCATGGGCTGGATCGCGGTCTGCTCATTGGTTTCCATAGGTACTCCTTGTCGACGGGCACACGATGCCGTGGATTGTCATTCGGAGACTTCCGCCGTTCACGTGTCCGGGCGGACTCCAACTATCCTTATGCAGAATCCATGCCAATGCAAAAATTCCTTTGTCGGGGGGCTGAAACACGGTTTCGCCCGTGTCTCAAGTCCGCTCTCTTGCGTTCCACCCAAAAATCGACGATACTTCCACCCATATGTCGGTGAACACCGAAAATTCGTTGCGGGAAGGGTACGGAGAAACCCGGTTCGGCATGGCCCAGGAACCCTGGCTGGCCCCGGAGGGGACCATGGACATAGTCCTGGAGTCCCTGCGCCAGCTCATCGACTACGAGCTGGCGGTCATCCTGAGCTTCGAGGGAAAGGATACCCTCCGGGTCCGCACCATGAAGGGTCCCCTGGCCACCCGGCGGCTGGCGGATTTCTCCATCTCCCTCCTGGAACGCCGGGACCTGGCCCTCCTGCTGGCGGCCGGGGAGCCGCGCCTCCTGGCCACGGAGCCGGGCTTCGTGGATACCTACGCGGAGATCCTGGACCTGCCGGAGGGGCATTCCTGCCTGGCCGCCCCCCTGACGGTGGAAGGGACCGCCATCGGCCTATTGACCTTCGATCACCGCACCTGCGGCGTCTTCTCCGACCAGATCCTCCGTTTCATCGGGGTGATCTCCCGGCTCATCGCCGTGGCCCTGGCCCAGTCGGAGGCGTCCCGGACCCTCCGGGACCGGAACCGACTGCTCCTTGAGGAACGCAACCGCCTTCTGACCCGGGACGCCGAGGCCTTCCGGGACCTGGCGGGCACCTCCCCGGTCTGGGTGGAGGCCCTGGACGCGATCAAGCTGGTCGCGGCCACCGAGTCCCCGGTGCTCCTCCTGGGCGAGACGGGGACGGGCAAGGAGGAGGCGGCCCGGGCCATCCACAAACTCTCCACCCGGGCCGCGGGCCCCTTCGTGGCGGTGAACTGCTCGGCCCTCCCGGCCTCCCTGGCGGAGAGCGAACTCTTCGGCCACGAGAAGGGCTCCTTCACCGGCGCCCAGTCGCTCCGGAAGGGGCGCTTCGAGCTGTCCCACGGCGGTACCCTCTTCCTGGACGAGATCGGAGACCTTCCCCTGGAGATACAGCCGAAGATCCTGCGCGCCCTGCAGGAGGGCCGCTTCGAGCGGGTGGGCGGCGAGTCCTCGGTATCCGTGGACGTCCGGATCGTGGCGGCCACCCATGTGGACCTGGGGGCCGCCGTGGAGGCGGGGACCTTCCGGGAGGACCTGTTCTACCGGGTCGCGGTCTTCCCCGTCCGCATGCCTCCCCTCCGGGAGAGGGGACAGGACTCGATCCTGATCGCCGAGCTCTTCGCCGCCCGGCTCCGGACCCGTCCGGGGTGGCAGGGCCTCGGATTCAGCGCGGAAGCCCTGGACCTGATAGCCCGGCGGGACTGGCCGGGGAACGTCCGGGAGCTCCGGAACGCCGTGGAGAGGGCGGCCATCCTGGCCAAGGGCGGGGTCATCGGCACCCCGGAACTCTGCGCCGGGGACTGGGCCCAGGGTCGGGCAGGCGGAGCAGCCGGGCATCCCGGCCCGGGGGCTTGCGCGGATTCCCAGCCGGTTCCGGAGCCTGCCGGCCGGTCTCCGACCCTCCGGGACGCGGAGCGCGGACATATCCGGGCGGCCCTGGCAAGGGCGAAGGGCAGGATCTACGGCCCCGACGGGGCGGCGGCGGCCCTGGGCCTGCCGCCCAGCACACTGCAAAGCCGCGTCAAGAAGCTCGGGCTGGATCCCAAAGAATACCGCTAGGCGGCGGATACCCGGGTCTCGAGCCGCCGTCTACGCAGGCCCGGAATCGAGCATTTGACAATAACCTGAACC
>JBFZER010000441.1:0-7140 GCA_041306765.1 Spirochaetota bacterium
GAAAGTGATGAAATTGGAGGATCTTCTGGAAAATCCCGCCGGAGCCGCAGGGGACGCTCTGGACAGACTGTTCATCCTCAGGCCGGACCTTCGGACTCGTCATAACGAGGGAAATCTGATCGCGGATTCCCGGCCCAAGGGCGGGAAACGGCCCTGAGCTTGACGGCGCAGGGTACCCCGGATAGAGTAGCCGCGGATCCCTACCCCCAGCAGGAGCCGGAATGAAGAAGCCAGCGATGATCCTTTTCGCAGTCTGTATAGCCGCCGCGGCCGCCGCCCAGCCGAAGGTCGCGGTGCTGGACGCCGTGTTGCAGAGGGGCATCGACAAGGCCGCCGCAACCGCGATCTCCGAGAAGCTGACGGAACGACTCGTGCTGTCCGGCCGCTTCATCGTGCTGGACCGTTCGAACGTTGAGCAGGTGCTGCGCGAGAGGGAATTCCAGCTGTCCGGGCTGGTTTCCGATTCCGAGATATCCGAGGCCGGCAAATACCTGGGAGCCGACTTCGTGGTCGCGATCCGCGTGCAGCGCGTCGACCGCACCTACATGGTCACCGCGAAGATGATCGCCGTGGACACGGGGATCATCGAACGACAGGCCTCCGCGGAAGGGGAGGGCAGGGCCTCGGTCCTGCTCGCCCTTGCAGAGGAGGCGGGGGACGGCCTCGCAGGGATCGTGAGGAAACCCGCCGCCTCCGCGGCCCGCAAGCCCGCCTCCAGGTCTCCGGTCCCGGCCCGGGCGAACGACGCGGCAGCGACCGGCACACGTGTATACGCGGGGCTCGGCGCGGGCGGTCAACTCCTCGATGACGACCTCGGTTCCGAAACCTACGAGTCGATAGGATTCGATCTGTACGGCCTGGTCGGCCTCTGGAAGGGACTCTGCGCCGTAGGGAACCTGACGTACCTGGATGCGGTGGCGGACAATGGGGCCGCCGCCCTGTCCGCGGATGCCGGACTGGGCTACGCCCGCCCCCTGGGCATTCTCCTTCCCTGGACAGCGGTCAAGATCGGGTATGTCTTCCTCGATTGGCCCGGAGAATACGCCTCGATCCTCTCGGACCTGCAGTACAGCCTGGACCTGGGGGTCGACGTCCGCCTGGGAAGGCTCCTCGTGGGCGGCCGTCTCCAGCTCTCCCTCTCGGCGTTCTCCGAATCCGGCGGCCTCGGGCTCCGGGCCTTCCAGGATTCCTTCTGGTTCATGGTGGGCTGGAAGCTCTAGACTAGACCCTCTGCTCGCGGTCGAAGGGTTTTCCCAGTTCCCCGGGGCCCACCATCCGGGCCTTGCGCACCAGGGCCAGGACGACGATCACAAGGGCGTAGGGCAGCATGACCGCGAATTCATAGGGGAAGTCGATCCCCGCGACCTGGATCGAAAGCTGGAGGGCTTGAGCCAGGCTGAACAACAGGGCTCCCCCCATGATCCCGACGGGATTCCATCTCCCGAAGTACACGAGGGCCACGGCGATGAAGCCGCGGCCGGCGACAAGGTCGTCGGCGAACATCTTTGCCTGGGCCAGGCTGAGGTAGGCACCCGCCAGGCCCGCCATGGCTCCTCCCAGGGCCAGGGCCTGGTACCGCACCCGGGCTACAGGTATCCCCAGGGAATCCGCGGCCCGGGGATAGGTGCCCACGGCCCTCACCTTGAGTCCCCAGGGAGTCTTGAACAGGATGTACCAGAACACCGGAACGAGGAGGAAGGCGAGGTAGACCAGGGGATTGTGGTTGAACAGTACGGGTCCCAGGAAGGGTATGTCCGCGAGGCCCGGAATCGGCAGGGAGGGGATGCCCGCGACTCCGGTCACCCCTCCGACGTACC
Organism: Spirochaetota bacterium; assembly: GCA_041306765.1. Lineage (GTDB taxonomy): Bacteria > Spirochaetota > Spirochaetia > Treponematales > UBA12059 > JAAYUR01. The sequence continues at coordinate 1,818 of JBFZER010000441.1, forward strand.
GTCGGAACAGGGTACCGGCGGTACCCCAGCCCAGCATCTGCAGTCCGATTCCGGCGATTCCCTGGGGAGCGCGGAAGGTCACTACAACCAGGGCGAACAAAAGGCCCAGCAGGGCTCCGACGGCGACGGCCAGCACGATTCCAATAAGGTTGGCGGATCCCGCCAACCCGGTCCCTGCCAGGAAATAGGGCGGCAGGAAGGCCAGGAAGGCTCCCATGGCCATGATGCCCTCGCAGCCCAGGTTGAAGATCCCCGCCCGCTGGTTGATGGTCTCCCCGAGTCCCGCTAGCAGGAGAGCGACAGAGAACGGGACTCCGAGTATCAGGATGTTCAGTATGAAGGATCCGGCATTCATCGATGCTCCTCCGGTTGACCCGCCAAGGAACCGCCGGAGTCCGTCAGCCGAGCAGGTCCGGGCTCGTCCGCAAGGCAGGGGTCCGGCGAATCGGACGGGTCCGGGCAGGCAGCCGCGGAAAGCGCGGTCGGACTCGGGGCGGGCCTGCCCAGAATCCGGGAAAGATGCCGGGCCAACCGGTCCTGAACATAGGGATTGTTCATGAACTGCCGGGCCGAGACGATGGCCAGGATGATGGCGCCCTGGAGGACCAGGACCATGTTCGCCGGAACGTCCGCCAGCCGCTGGGTCATATCCGCCCCCAGCAACAGCAGCCCGAAGAAGAGGGAAGCCGGGACTATGCCCGCCGGGTGGAGTCCCCCGAACAGGGACACCACGATGCCGGTGAAGCCGTAGCCCCCGGAGACCCCCTCGATAGCCCGCCGATGCACGCCGAGGATCTCGACCGCCCCCGCGATGCCGGCGAAGGCCCCGGACAGGAGCATGGCCGCGACCAGGTAGCGCTCCACCCGGATACCGGCGTACCGCGCTGCCTTGGCTTCCGCGCCGGCGGCGCGCATCCGGAATCCGGCGGTCGTACGCCACAGCAATATGAACACCAGCACGGCCAGGGCCAGGGCCAGGAAGGCGCCCGCGTGCAGGCGGGTCCCGGGTAGAAGCCGATCCAACCACGCCCCCCGGGGGATACGGACCGTCTGGGGAGTTCCGGAACCCGTGACGAGTTCCTCGGGATCCATCATTGGGCCCCGGAGGAGGAAGGTATAGAACTGCGCCGCGATGTAGTTGAGCATCACCGTGGACAGGATTTCGTTCACTCCCAGCCGCGCCTTGAGCAGACCCGCGATGCCTCCCCAGACCGCGCCTCCTGCGGCCCCGGCCAGGACGGCCAGGGAGATGAGCAGGGGCTTGGGAAGGCCGGGCAGGGCGATCGCCGTTGCGCTGGCGGCCAGGATCCCGATCATCATCTGGCCTTCAGCCCCGATGTTCAGGATTCCGCTGCGGAAGGCTATCGCGATTCCCAGGGCGATCAAGGTAAGCGGGATCGCGCGGACCGCGATCTCCGTGATGCCGATCAGGTCCTTGAGCGGCTCGGTCAGGATCACTCCGTAGGCCTTGATTACGTCGGCGCCCACCGCCGCGAAGACCAGGGCTCCTATACCCATCGCCGCGACGGCTGCGGCCAGGACAACGGCGGCGTTATAGACCGTCTTCATCGTATTATTCATCGAGGACTCCGGCCATCAGGAGCCCGAGGGATCGTTTGGTCGCCTCCCGGCCCGGGACTATCTTGAGAATCCGGCCCTTGTAGATCACGGCGATCCGGTCCGACAGGTTCATGATCTCGTCCAGTTCCTCGGAAATGAGGAGGATGGCGACTCCGCCGGACCGGAGCGCCAGGAGCTGCTTGTGGATGAATTCCTCGGCACCCATGTCGAGTCCCCGGGTGGGGTAGACGGCTATGAGCGCCTTGGGGCTCCGCGCCAATTCCCGGGCCAGGATCACCTTCTGGATGTTGCCGCCGGAAAGGGAACCCGCGGAGGTATCCACGGATGGACAGCGTATGTCGAAGCGCTCCCGGAGTTCCGCCGCGTTCCGTGCGATGGGACCCAGGCGGAGGAAGCCGGCCCGGCTCCAGCCTCTCCGTCCCACATCCTTGAGAACCAGGTTTTCTGTGATGGAAAACGAGGGGACGATGCCTTCGGTGTTCCGGTCTTCGGGAATGTAACCCATTCCCGAGGCTATCACGCCGTCCGCAAGGCTCCCGGCAAGCTCGACGCCGTCCAGGACGAGGGACCCGGACTCCGGGCGCCGGAGGCCGTTCAGGGTCTCCGCCAGCTCGCGCTGACCGTTGCCGGATACACCGGCAAGACCCAGTATCTCGCCGGCGGCCACGTCCAGGCATACCCCGTCCAGGACGAGATTGCCCCGGTCGCCCCGGACCCGGAGGTCCCGGACCGATAAAAGGCCGGGTCCCTCAGAGGGGACCGTGTCCGCGCATTCGACGCAGGGTAGTGCGACCTCATGCCCCGTCATCAGGGCCGCGAGGTCCGCGGGGGAATGGTCCTCGGTACGTCCCTCGAAGACGATGCGGCCCCTGCGGAGTATGGAGACGGTATCGGAGAGGGCCTTCACCTCGTGGAGCTTGTGGCTGATGAAGATGACCGAGAGTTCCCGGGACATCTTCTTGAGGAGCTCGATGAGCTCGTCCGTCTCCTGGGGGGTGAGGGCGGAGGTCGGCTCGTCCAGGATCAGGAAGCGGGCGCCCAGGCAGAGGGTTTTCACGAGCTCCACGCGCTGCTGCTCGCCGACGGAAAGCTGCCAGACGTAGGCGTCGGCGTTCACCGGAAGCTCATGGCGTTCCGAGACTTCCAGGATCCGTTTCCGCGCAGCCGCCAGGTCCAAATGGAAGGGCCGGTGGGTGGATTTCATCCCCAGGGCGACGTTTTCGGTGACGGTCATGTTGGGTACGAGCATGAAGTGTTGGTGGACCATGCCGATCCCGTGGGCGAAGGCGTCGTTGGGAGAGCGGAACCGGGCCTCCTTGCCGTTGATCAGGATGCTGCCCTCGTCCGGCTGGTACAAGCCCATGAGGATGTTCATCAGGGTGGTCTTGCCCGCACCATTTTCCCCGACCAGGGCGCGAACCGAGTGTTCGCCCACCCTCAGGTCGATGTGATCGCAGGCGAGAATGCCCGGGAAACGCTTGGTGATGCCCCGTAGTTCCAGGCTATGGATGGATTCGGACTGCATGGAGGCTCCCGATGGAATACGGCAGCCGTCCGGGAAGCGCAGGTCCGCCCGGACGGCTTTTCGTCGTATCTCAGTACTTCACGGCCTGCCAGTCGATCTTCAGCTTCTGGGCGGTGATGTCCGCCCGGGCCTGCTCGGCCGCCTTGCGTATGGCAGCGGTCAGGACGGGCCCCACGGAGTCGTTGAACTTGTAGATGAATCCGCCGTTCCGGAAGGTGAGGGGGATGTTTTCCCCGCCCAGGATCCCGGCCTGACGTTTGTCGATCATCACATCCACTACGGCCGCATAGTCGTAGCTCGCGGCGGCGATGACCTTGTATCCCTCGGGCATGGTCAGTTGGAGGGTGTCCTGGCCGAGCCACCAGATGGGCTTGTCCTTGTACTCCGCGACGGCCCGGAGCGCTCCGGTTGCCTGCTGGGCGGCGCCGGTGAGGACGTCGGCGTTGGCCTTGACATGGGTGTGCGCCAGCTCGGCGGCCTTGACGTAGTCGGCGAAGGAACCGGTATGGGCCACTTTGATCTCGGCCTTGGGGTTGGCGGCCTTCACGCCCAGCCAGAAGCCGCGGTTGTACCGTGCGGAATCCCCCGCGTCCACCGGGCCGACGACGCCGATGATGCCCGTCTTGGTGACCATGCCGGCGATGACGCCGTTGATGTAGCCGGTCTCCTCGCTCATGGGCATATAGGTGAAGACGTTCTTGGGACCGATGTCGGCGTTCGTGCCGAAAGCGAAGGTCGTCTTGGGGAATTCCTCGGACAGTTCGAGGATCAGGTTCTTGAACTGGGCGCCGTGGGCCACGATGATGTCGAAGCCCCGGGAAGCGTACTGCCGGGCTGCGGAACCCGCGTCCACGGGCTTCATTTTCTCGCTGTAATTGTACTCCACCAGGGCCGCGCCGTACTTCTTCTGGACGGCGGCTATGGCGTCGTGCATGGCCTGGCCCCAGCCTTTATCGTCCACCGTGGACTCTATGATCAGGGCGATCTTAACCATGGTCTTGGGCGCTCCATACGCGGCACCGGCCAGAAGGGCCAGTGCAAGGAGCAGCGCTGTGAACCTCTTCATGAAAGCCTCCTACAACCGAAAACGGCTTGCATCCGGGGCGCCCCGATGGGGTGTCCGCGGATTTTGGCCAAGGATAGCACGGGCCGGCCCGATCGTAAACAAGAATCGAAGTGAGAGATGTTCCGAAAACGGTACATTTCATCTATAGTATCCCGAGGTAATCCAGGCCGGCCTGGTGGGAGGATGGGATGGCGAGGGTCCCCGGGGTGTACGGGACGATTCCACGGACGGCTCCGGGAAATCCGGCGCCGGTCGAGCTCTAGATTCGGCGGCCGGTCCGGAGCCAATGGTGTCCAATCGATTTGCCCGGCGTATCCGGGACGGGGCTATCCGAACTCCGGGGGAGCTGAAGTCGGAATTCAAGGCCCTGGCGAAGGAAACCCACCCGGATCTATCCGGCCAGGGCGCGACGGATGACTTCGTCCGGGTTCGCGCCGAATACGAGTCCGCGCTCCGGGACTTCGAGCGGCACCGGTTCGGGGAGCGGGGAAGGGGAGTTCGGGGGGAGGACCCGCGTCGAGGCGCGGCCGAAGCCGGTCCCCCGGAGCTTTCCGCCTTCGCCGCCATCGCGGTGCTGCGGAAACGAGGATTCCCGAAGGTACCCCGTCATGAAAAGGAACGCCTCCGCTACGAGTACGCACGGTACCGCTGCCAGATCGCCCTGGAAAGGCTCGGGGAAGGCCGGGGCGGGGAACTGGAATCCTTCGAGCAGACCCTTCTGGAGGTGCGGCGGATCGATCCGGAAGCCGCGGAACGGGCGCTCCGGTATCTGGATGCCCTGGCGGAGTATTCCGCCCGCGGTCTGCCCGCGATGCGCACCGCCCTGGTCCTGGATTCCGCGGCCCTACGAGCGGACCCCCGGCTGTCCGGGGAGACCCGCCGCTTCCTGGCAGAGTTGTCGGCAGTCCTGGGATTGGGACCCGCGCTTCCCCAGTCCGGGGCTGCGGGCTGACCCGGAGGCCGGTTTCGGGTGGAACCTCGACCTCCGGATCCGCGTGTTCAATTCTAGGGTATCCGGGGTTTTCCGTCGAAGCCGAAGGTGATGAGTTCCGAAACGGACTTGTCGTCCTTGGTCCGGGATTTCACCATGCCGTTGACCGGAACCGCCGGGTGAAACCAGGATTCCGATTCCATGGTCTTGCCGAAGATCT
>JBFZER010000442.1:0-4293 GCA_041306765.1 Spirochaetota bacterium
CTATGCCTTCTCCTCGTCCTCCTTCCACGCCGGCAGGAGGACCCGGAACACGGTGTTTCCGGGCTCGCTCTCCAGCTCGATCCGGCCGCCGTGCTTTTCCACGATCTTGCGGCAGATGTCCAGGCCCAGTCCGGTGCCTTCCCCGCTTTGCTTGGTGGTGAAGAAGGGCTCGAAGATCTTTACCCGCAGGTGTTCCGGCACGCCTGGCCCGGTATCCCTCACGGATACCGAGATCATGGAGTCCCGCTCCTCCACCGTGAGGCCCAGGGAGCCCCGGAATTCCATGGCCTGCAGGGAGTTCTGGACAAGGTTCATCCAGACCTGGTTCAGCTTGTTCCGGTTGCCCTTCACGAATCCCGGACAGCGGTAGTCCTTCTCGACCCGTACGCTGTGCTTGATCTTGTTGGTGTAGAGGGTCAAGAGACTCTCAAGCTCCTTTGCGATCTCGACCCGGAACGAGGATTCCTCGGTGTCCTCCTTCCGCACATAGTACAGGAGGGCCGACACCACGTTGGAGCACTTATCCGCGGCCACCGCGATGATGTCGGACATGGACTTGATCGACGCCAGCGTATCGAGGGCATCCACCGCGTCTTCGAAATCCGGGTGATCCCGGACCAGATCGATCAAGGACGGCCCCTCTTCCAGCCCCAGGTCCAGGATCGCCTCCAGCAGACGGGCGGAAGGCCGCAGACCGGATCCGGACAGGCGGGCCGCAAGGTCCTTGCGCTTCCGGTACCGATCCGCGGGCTCCTCCGTCCGGGGGACCGCGCCCAGGGCGGTCTTCAGCGCGGAATTGAACCAGTCCAGGACCTCCCGGGACAGCCCCGAAAGGGACCGGGCAGCGTCCTGCAGCCGGGTACCGATCAGCTGGATCATGGAATGGTTGGACGAGACGATCGCCCCCAGCGGGGTATTGAGCTCGTGGGCTATGCCCGCGATCAGCTGCCCCAGGGCTGCGAGCTTCTCCGATTGGACAAGGGAATCCTGGGCCTCATGGAGGGTTTCCAGGGTGGTCTGGAGCTCCGCGTTGGCGCTGACCAGGCTGGAGTTCATCCGGTCGAGCTCCCGGGTGCGGTCCCGGATCCTCTGCTCCAGGGTTTCGTTGAGGGCCTTGAGCTCCTCCTCCGCCCTGCGCCGGTCCGTGATGTCCAGGAAGGCTCCGACGATCCCCGACACGTCCCCCCGCTCGTCCCGGAAAACGTCCTTGGTGAAGATGACCGGCCGCTCGGTCCCGTTCCGGTCCTTCACCTTGTACTCGTACGTCTGTCGGACCGGGGCTTCCATCAACTCCAGGTCCTTCCTGTGGTACGTATCCGCCATGTCGCCGGGCCAGAGCTCCTGCACGGTCTTCCCGCGAAGGTGTTCCGAGGCCACTCCCATGATCTCCGTGAAGACCTTGTTGCAGCCCTGGTACCTGCCCTCCCGGTCCTTGAAGAAGACCGCGGTCGGGACGGCGTCCAGGAGGGCGCTCTGGAAGTTGAGGCTCCGTTCGAGGTCCGCTTCCACCAGCTTTCGCTCGGTGATGTCGATCAGGATGCCCTGGTATTCCTGGATCCGTCCGTCCGCATCCCGGATCACCTTCGTCCGGTCGTCCACCCACCGGACGGATCCGTCCCGGGCAACGATCCTGTATTCCTGCACGAACCGGTCGAGACCCATCTCGGAATTCTCGCGCACCTCGGCACCGACCCGGGGCAGGTCCTCGGGAAATACCAAGCCGGCAAAGGAAACCGTTCCCGAAAGAAGCTCTTCCCGGGAGTACCCGAATTGCCGCACGTTTTCGGATACCATGAGGGTGGGCCAACCCTCCTCGGCCTTCCATCGGAACAGGACCGCGGGGCTGTTCTCGATGACCAGGTTGGCCTGGCGGAGCTGTTCCTCGATCTGCTTGCGGTCGTTGATGTCCGTATGGGTCCCGATCATCCGGACGAACTTTCCGTCGGCATCGAATTCCACGCCCCTGCCTCGTCCGCGGATCCACATCCAGGTCCGGTCCTTCCGAAGGAACCGGAAAACGACGTCGAACACCTCCGACTGGCCAGCCAGGTGGGCTTTCGCTTCGGAGAGCACGAGATCCACGTCCTCAGGATGCACCCGCTTGATGAACTCGTCGAAGACGTGGGGAAATTCGTCGGGTTCATACCCCGCGAGGGTGTAGTACCGGGAATCGAAGAATACCCGGCCGCTCGGGATATCCCAGTCCCAGATTCCGTCGTTTACGGCCAACATGGCCAGGTCGAACCTCTCCTCGCTCCGGCGGAGGGCTTCGGCGGTCCTCCGGCGTACATAGGACGTGCGCGCCAGGGCGGCGATCAGGACGAGCAGGAACGTCAGGAACACGGCCATGGCGCCCAGGGAATCCCGGGTACGGCTTCGCAGGTCCCGGGCAATCCGGTTCTTTTCCGTGACATCCGTTACCGTGAAGACCACGCCCGCCGCCAGATTGTCGGGGTCCAAGGGGGTGGAGGACAGGATCACGTCAAGGATCGCGCCGTCCTTCGTCCTCCACCTCGTCTCGACGGTTCCGGTCCCCTTCTCCGCGATTTGACGGTATTTCTCATCGCCCACGTACTCGTAGTCCTCGTCGGTGGGGTAGAAGATCCGCGCGCTTTTCCCGAGAAGCTCATCCCGTGAATACCCGGTCAACTGAAGGATGTAGTCGTTCACCTGAACGATGACCCGGTCCACGACCACGCCGATTCCGCCGGGAGCGCTCCGCAGGATGCTCGCGAGCATGCGCTCCGCCTCGAACCCGGCGGCATCCCCTCCCGGGTTGTTTGCCCGGTCCTGGGCCCGGGCCTCCGGCGCGGCGCCGGCCAGGGCCAGGACGACCGCGAGGGCGAGCAGTACCGTCCGTATCCGGCTTCGGTCCGCCGCGCCGATCGTTGAGGATCCCGAGGGAGGGTTTCTGGGACGGTCGGTTCGATGCATGGGAAGCCCCCGGGTGCCCCTGGGCACCGATTCGTCCTTACGCCGGATCCCGGAACCTGGCGCAGTACCGGGATACGATCCCCATGGAGATTTCCCGGAAGGAATCCCGATCGGCCCGGAAGGCCTCCACGACGGCAGGGTCGAAGCGAGTGCCGGAATCCGCCTCTATCTCCTCGGCCACCTTGTCGAAGGGAAGGGCGTCCTTGTACGGCCGCTTGGTGAGCATGGCGTCCAGGCTGTCCGCAAGCGCCGTGATTCGGGCGGACAGCGGGATCCTATCCCCGGCCATCTCGGCCAGGTACCCTTTGCCGTCCCAACGCTCGTGATGATACAGGATCAAGTCCTTGGCGAATCCGTCGACGTCGATGGATTTCAGGAGGTTCGTCCCGATCTCGACATGGCGCTTGACCACCGCGAACTCCTCGGGGGTCAGGCTGCCCGGCTTGTCCAGGATCTCGTGGGGTATGCCGGCCTTGCCGATGTCGTGCAGGGGGGCGTAGGTGTAGAGCTTGCGGACATCCGCCTCCGCCAGACCGAGCCTCCGGCCCAGCAGGGCGGCGTAGCACGCGACGCGTTGGACGTGGCAGAAAGAATCCGGGTCCCAGTCCCGGGCCTTGCTCTCCAGGGCTGCGATCAGGGCCGCGTTCAGCTCCTCCACCTTGCGGCGAAGGATCTCCAGCTCCGCTTCCCGGTCGTAGAGCTCCGCCGCCCGGCGCACGGCCATCACCAGGTCGCGCCGCTCCCAGGGCTTGTGGATGTAGCGGAACAATCCGGCCTCGTTGACGGCCTGGGCGATGGCGTCGATATCGGAGTACCCCGTGAGCAGGATGCCGTACATACGCGGATAGGTTTTCCGGACTTCCCGGAGCAGCATGTGGCCCTTCATGCCCGGCATCCGTTCGTCGGTCACCAGAACCGCGGGAGCTCCGCCGTCCCGGCTGATCTCCTCGAGTAGCCTGAGGGCGGCCTCCCCGGAATAGGCCGCTTCGACCCTCAGGTGAGGAAGCTCGTTCCGCAGTTCCCGCTTGAGGCTTTCCGTGATGATGGCCTCGTCATCCACGCATACGATGTATCGCTCCGCCATATCGTCAATTGTATGCATCGGAATCCGGACTTCAAGGAAAACGCACGTTGAACGTGAAGTGTCGCATCGAAGGTTGGCCGTCGCTCTCGGTCATCCCCCGTGGTTTCGGAGAAATTCGTCCACCTCCGCCCGCCGGGGCATCCTCTCCAGGGGCCCCTTCCCGGTGCAGGTGAGAGCTGCGGCGGCCGCGGCGAACCGGGCAGCCTCCCGGGGCGGGGCGCCCTCCAAGGTCGCGGACAGGAAACCCGAGTCGAAGCTGTCCCCGGCGCCCCCCG
>JBFZER010000443.1:0-8936 GCA_041306765.1 Spirochaetota bacterium
AAATCATTGAAGGACTACGGCGACAAGGTCACCGCCTCCGACCGCGAGGCCATCGAGAAGGCGATCAAGGAGCTCCGGGAGGCCGTGGAATCCAACGACCCCGCCCGGATGCGCGAGAAGATCGAGGTCCTGAAGCAGGCTTCCTACAAGCTGGCCGAGGAGATCTACAAGAACGTCGGCCAGAACGCCCAGGGCGCCCAGGCGGGCGGAGACGGCCCTGAGTCCCAGGGCCAGCCCGGCCCGGATTCCGGCCCCAAATCCGCGGAGGACGTGGACTACCGCGTCGTCGACGAGGACGAGAAGAAATAGGATCCGGCCGGCGCGGCTGCCGTTCCGGGGAGAGCCCGGCGGCTCCGCGCCCCGCGCCGGTCCGATAAGGACGTCACGTGGCGAAACGGGATTACTACGAGGTCCTTGGGGTTCCCAAGGAGTCTTCCAAGGACGACATCAAGAAGGCCTATCGCAAGATGGCCATCGCCAACCATCCGGACAAGAACCCCGGGAACAAGGCCGCGGAGGAGCGTTTCAAGGAGGCCACCGAGGCCTACGAAATCCTCGGGGACGACCAGAAGCGGGCCGCCTACGACCAGTTCGGCTTCGCCGGCGTGGAGAGCATGGGAGGAGGAGCGGGCGGCCAGCACGACTTCTCCTCGGTGTTCCGGGATTTCGAGGACATTTTCGGGTTCGGGGACTTCTCCAACATCTTCGATTCCTTCTTCGGGGGCGGACGTGCCGGCGGGGTCCGGGGGCGTGCAGGAGTCGGGAAAGGCCAGGACCTCCGGTACGACCTGGAGCTGACCTTCGAGCAGGCGGTCTTCGGAACCGCCGTGGAGATCTCCTACGCCCGGAACGATTCCTGCCCAACCTGCAAGGGCTCCGGGGCGGCGTCCGGCGGGGGCCGAAAGGTCTGCCCCCAGTGCCAGGGCTCCGGCCAGGTCCGGCGCAGCTCCGGATTCTTCTCCATAGCCTCCCCCTGTCCCGCCTGCGGCGGGGACGGGTACATCGTGGAAAATCCCTGCCGGGACTGCGCCGGCTCGGGGCTGGCGAAAAAGCGGCAGAAGATCAAGGTCACCATCCCCGCGGGGGTGGACGACGGCAAGCGCGTACAGATACCCGCCCAGGGGGATACGGGGGCCAACGGAGGGCCCCCCGGAGACCTGTACGTGTTCATCCACGTGAAGCCCCACGAATTTTTCGAGCGGGACGGCTACGACCTCTACTGCGCCGTCCCGGTGACGATAGCCCACGCGGCCCTGGGAGCCGAGATCACCGTCCCGACCATCGAGGGCAAGAAGATCAGCATCGCCGTGCCCGCCGGGATTCCCCACGGCAAGGTTCTCCGGATCCGGGAGGAAGGCGTCCCCCATCCGGGCTCGAACTCCCGCAGGGGCGACATGTACGTGAAGGTGATGATCCAGGTGCCCGTCAAGCTCTCCAAGCGGGGCCGGGAGCTCCTGGAGGAGTTCGCCCGGGTCGAGAACGATCCCAAGGACCCCCGTCCCCTGCGACTGTCGGAGCTTAAAAACAGCTAGCCGCCGAGGCCCGCCCCCTCAGGGGCGGGTTTTTTCTTCCAGGTCCGCCAGGTACGCCAGGGCGAACTCCCGGCTGTCCCCGCACATCTCGGGATCCGCGCGCAGGGATCCGCAGAAGGACGGCCGCTCCGGCCTTTCCCAGAGGGCGCAGCGGAGGTCTTCGGTCAGGTGGGGGCAGGGGACGCCCGCGGGCTTCCCTTCCGGCAGGGCCGGCGATGTCGGTGCGATGGAGGGGGCGATGCAGCAGGCCCCGCAGCCGGGCCTGCACGCGAACTTCGCCTTCGACTCCGGGGACGCATCTGTCATGTACCAACCCTAACGGAGGAAGGACCGGAGGGCAACCCGGAATCTTCCGCCCTTGACCTCGGCCTTTCGCGCGTGTATCAATACGGGACAGGCCGGCGTGGCGGAACGGCAGACGCGGTGGACTCAAAATCCACTGTCCGCAAGGATGTATGGGTTCAAGTCCCATCGCCGGCAGAGGTTGAAAGAAGGACGGGATCGTTTCCAATTACGGAGCGATCCCGTCCTTCTTTCTTCGATGGCGATGGGCGCGCCTTCGTAGATTTGGGGGCGCGACCCATGACGCCGTGCGCGATAGCGCACACGACAATCCCTTCCTCTCGTCAAACGGCTTCGCCGTATCGCCGGCACCCTTCAGAAGACACTTGGAGGGACTTGATCCGAGCGAGCGGCCCGGAGCCTACCGTTGACACTCCTTCCATCGGAAACAGGATACCAGGTGGTCGTTCACGAGTCCCGCGGACTGCAGGAAGGCGTAGATGATAACGCTGCCGACGAAGTTGAAGCCCCGGCGCTTGAGATCCGCGGAAATCCGGTCGGACAGGTCCGTGCGGGCGGGGACTTCCGCCATGGACTTCCACCGGTTCACGAGGGGACGGCCGTTCGTGAATTCCCAGACATAATCCGAAAACGAGCCCCGTTCCTCAATCAATGCCAGGAAGGCGCGGGCGTTCCGGATCGCGGAGCCCACCTTGAGGCGGTTCCGGACGATGCCGGGATCCGAGAGGAGGCGGGCTTCGTCCGCCGGGCCGTAGCGGGCCAGCCTCTCGGGATCGAAGCCCTCGAAGGCCTTCCGATAGCCCTCCCGTCTCTTGAGGACGGTGATCCAGGACAGTCCGGCCTGGGCGCCTTCCAGGAGGAGCAGTTCGAACAGGGCGCGGTCGTCCCGCAGGGGCGATCCCCATTCGATGTCATGGTAGCGGACATATTCCGGGTCGGTCCCGGCCCAGGGGCAGCGTATCGGTTGCATGGGGACAGGGTAACGCGGGCGGGGAAGGAGGGCAACAGGACACAGGAGCCAGACGACAGATTGACTTCCAGACGTCCGGCGACCGGGAGGAATCCGCTGTCGTCGGGTTGGTCGCTGACTCCTGACTCCTGAGTCCCGTTGACTGCAGCCGATTCCCGATCTACCCTGGTCTCAAGAGTCTTCTGGAGGTTGCCATGCCGAATCTCGAGCCCGGCTTGACGGGAGAACGGACTTTGATCGTGGAGGAGCGTCACACCGCGGCCCACCTCGGATCCGGGGGCGTACCGGTCTACGCCACGCCCATGATGATCCTGGCGATGGAGGAAGCGGCCCTGTCCGCGGTGGATCCGCGCCTCGAACCCGGACAGGTGACGGTGGGTTACCACCTGGACGTGAAGCACCTGGCGGCCACCCCCCTCGGGATGCGTGTGACGGCCCGGGCGGAGCTTCTCGGTGTGGACGGGAAGATGCTTTCTTTCAAGGTGGAGGCTTTCGACGAGAAGGAGAAGATCGGGGAGGGCACCCATGTCCGGGCGATCATCAACATCGCCCGGTTCAAGGAGAAGCTGGCCGCCAAGGCGGGCCGTTGAGCCCGGGAAATCCCGGCCCGGCCGGGGCCGGAAGTCCTGAAGGCGGGGCTCCGTTCGTTAAATAAATTGACATATCGAGCCGTACGTAGTTTACTCCTCTTCAAGGATCGATGCCGTTCGCGGGGCTTGGATGCCCTGCGGAGCCGTCCCATGCCGATACAAGCAAAGGAGCCCTCTATGAAGAACAGGTGGAATCTTCTTTGGATTCTCCTCGCGGTCGCCCTGATCGCGGGATGCGCGAAGAAGGCGGAGCCCGCCGCCGTAGCGGCCAAGGCCGAACCCTACAAGGTTGCCTTCGTCTACATCGGCCCCCCCGGGGACCTCGGATGGACCCATGAGCACGACCAGGGCCGCAAGGCCGTGGAGGCCGAGTTCGGGGACAAGGTCAAGACCGTGTACATCGAGAACGTGCCGGAGGGTCCGGATGCCACCCGGATCATCCGCCAGTACGCCCAGGAAGGCTACGACATGATCTTCGCCACCTCCTTCGGGTACATGGACCCGATGGTCGAGGTCGCCAAGGAATTCCCGAAGGTCAAGTTCGAGCATTGCTCGGGCTACAAGACCGCGGACAACATGTCCACCTACTTCGGCCGGATCTACCAGCCCCGCTACCTCTCGGGCATCGTGGCCGGCAAGATGACCAAGAGCAACATCATCGGCTACGCCGCCGCCTTCCCGATCCCCGAGGTCGTGCGCGGCATCAACGCCTTCACCCTGGGCGTCCGCTCCGTCAACCCCAAGGCCCAGGTCCGCGTGGTCTGGACGAACACCTGGTACGACCCCGTCAAGGAGCGCGAGGCCGCGGTGGCCCTCCTGGACGCCGGCGCCGACATCATCGCCCAGCACCAGGACACGGTGGAGCCCCAGAAGGCCGCCAAGGAGCGCGGGAAGCTCTCCATCGGCTACGATTCCGACATGCGCGGCTTCGTGGGGGACACCGTCCTCACCAGCCCGGTATGGAACTGGGGTTCCTATTACAAGGATACGATCGGCAAAGCCATGGCCGGCACCTGGGTATCCCATCAGTACTGGGAAGGCCTGTCGGCCGGGGTCGTCCGCCTCGCGGACTTCAGCCCCCTCGTCCCGCAGGACGTGAAGGACCAGGTCAAGGCCGCGGAAAAGAAGATCCTGGACGGGACCTGGGACGTGTTCTGGGGTCCGATCAAGGACCAGACCGGGGCCGTGAAGGTGGCCGCGGGCTCCAAGATGACCGACGGCGAGATGCTCTCCTTCGACTGGTTCGTGGAAGGCGTCGTCGGGAAGGTCAAGTAGAGTACCTCGGAAACGCCCGGCGGCTTGCCCGCCGGGTGTCCGTACCGGAGGCCTCCCCCGTGCCGGGGAGGCCTTTTCTCGCGGAACCGCGACGGGGCCCGAAGTCCGGACAATCCCGCTCGACAAGGTGAATCGTATGGACGCAAGCGAACCTGCAGTCCCCCTGGTGGAGATGAGGGGTATCCGTAAATCCTTCCCCGGGGTCCTGGCCTGCGACGGCGTGGATCTCCGCCTGGGCCGAGGCGAGGTCCTGGCCCTGCTGGGCGAGAACGGCGCGGGGAAAAGCACCCTCATGAACGTCCTCGCCGGGCTGTATCGGCCCGACGAGGGGGAGATCCGCATCGGAGGCCGGGCGGTGGAAATCCGGTCCCCGAGGGACTCCGCCGCCCACGGGGTCGGGATGGTGCACCAGAACTTCATGCTGGTGGACACCATGACCGTGGCGGAAAACGTCGTGCTGGGCATGCCCGGGCTTCCCCTGGTGCCCGACATGGCCGCGGTGAAGCGCTCGGTGCTCGAATTGGCGGAGCGGTACGGGCTCCGGGTGGACGCGGACGCCTATGTCTGGCAACTTTCGGTGGGCGAGCAGCAGCGGGTCGAGATCCTCAAGCAGTTGTACAGGAACGCGGAGATCCTGGTCCTGGACGAACCCACGGCGGTGCTCACCCCCCAGGAGTCCGTGGAACTCAACGCCGTGGTGCAGCGTATGAAAGCGGAAGGCAAGAGCGCGGTCTTCATCACCCACAAGATGGAGGAGGTGATGACCTTCTCCGACCGGGTCATGGTGCTCCGCAAGGGGAAGGTGGTGGTCGAGAAGGTCACCTCCAAGACCAGCCCCCAGGAGCTTGCCCGCCTGATGGTTGGGCGGGAGGTTCTTTTCCGGGTGGAAAAGCGGCCCTTCGAGCCGGGCGCCGTCGTCCTGGAGCTCCGGGGCGTGTGCGCCCTGGACGACCGGGGCCTTCCGGCTCTCCGGGACCTGTCCCTCAAGGTGCGTGCGGGCGAGATCGTGGGAATCGCCGGCGTGGCCGGGAACGGCCAGCGGGAGCTGTCGGAAGCCGTAACGGGCCTCCGGACCGTGACCTCCGGGGATATCTCGATCAACTGCGTGGACGCGACGAACCACACGCCCCTGGCGATCATCCGGAGCGGGGTCAGCCACATCCCCCAGGACCGGATCGCCGTGGGGGCCGTGGGGGACATGAGCGTAGCCAGCAACCTGGTCATGAAGGGATACCGGGACCGGCCGATTTCCCGGGGCGCCGTGCTGCTTCCCCGTCGCATCCTGGACCTGGCACGCAGGATGATCGAGGTGTTCCACATCGCGACACCCTCGCCGGAAACCCGGGTGAAATTCCTGTCCGGCGGCAACATCCAGAAGACCATCCTTGCCCGGGAGATCGAGTCCTGCAGAAGCCTGCTGGTTGCGGTGTACCCCTCCCGGGGGCTGGATATCGGCGCCACCGAGGCGGTGCGCAAGGAGCTCGTGGCCCAGAGGGACGCGGGCATGGCGGTGCTGCTGGTATCCGAGGACATCGAGGAGCTCCTGTCCGTGGCGGACACGGTGCTCGTACTCTTCGAGGGCCGCGTCATGGGGACCTTTCCGTCCGAGAAGGCGGACCCCGAGGAGCTCGGCCTTCTGATGGCGGGCGTCGGGGTCAAGGAGACCGGGTCATGAGCATCCTCTTCGAAAAGCGAAAGAACCTCTCCCGGCCCGCCCTGGTGCTGGTGCCGGCGGCTTCCTTCCTGGCGTCCCTGGTGCTGACGGGGATCCTGCTTTTGGCCTTCGGAGCGGATCCGGCCGCCACCTACGCCGCCATGTTCCGGGGCGCCTTCGGGAGCGGCCGGGCTTTCACGGAAACCCTGGTCAAGGCGATCCCCCTCATGCTCACCGGGCTGGGGGTGGCCCTGGCCTTCAAGCTGCGGTTCTGGAACATCGGCGCGGAGGGGCAATTGACCCTGGCCGGGGTCGCCGCCGCCGGGGTGGCAATTTTCTGGGGCCCGTGGATGCCGCCTTTCCTGCTCCTGCCGGCGACAATCCTGGCAGGGTGCCTGGCCGGAGCCGCCTGGGCGGGCATCCCCGCTTTGCTCAAGGCCCGGCTTAAGGTGGACGAGACCCTCGTCACCCTGATGCTCAACTACGTGGCCATCCTCCTGTCGGAGTTCCTCTACTACGGACCCTGGCGGGACCCCAAGGGTTACGGGTTCCCGGGCACGCAGCCTTTCCCCGAGGCCGCCTGGATGCCCCGCATTGCCGGGCGCGCCCACCTGGGCCTGGTCTTCGGCCTGGTCCTGGCCCTGGTCCTGTGGTTCGTGCTGAACCGGACCCGCTGGGGCTTCGAGCTCAAGATCATCGGCGCCAGCCCCCAGGCCGCCCGCTACCAGGGCATCTCGGTGGAGCGCAACATCGTCCTGGCCATCCTGGTGTCCGGGGCCCTCTGCGGCCTGGCGGGGGTGGGGGAGGTGACGGGTATCTCCCGGCGCCTCCAGCAGGGCCTGTCCCTGGGTTACGGGTACACGGCCATCATCGTGGCCTGGATGGCCCAGCTGAATCCCCTGGCCGTGCCCTTCGTGGCGGTGCTCATGGCGGCCCTTCTGGTGGGCGGAGACCAGGTGCAGATGATGATGGGCCTGCCGGCCTCCATGGGAATCCTGATGCAGGGCATGATCCTCTTCCCCCTGCTGGCGGGATCCCTGTTCACGGAGTACCGGATCAAGCGCACCGGGCGGAAGGCAGCGGCGGGCGCCGCGGGGGCGGAATGATGGACCTGATCACCTCGATATTGACGATCACCCTGCGGGCCGGCACGAGCCTGGTGTACGCGACGATCGGGGAGACCTACACGGAGCGGGCGGGCATCCTGAACCTGGGCCTGGAGGGCATCATGCTCATGGGTGCCGTCACGAGCTTCGCGGTGGTCTATTACTCCGGAAGCCTGGTCCTCGCCCTCCTCACCGCCCTGGCCGTAGGCGGGCTTCTGTCCCTGGTGCACGCCTTCCTGACCGTCACCATGCGGGCCAACCAGGTGGTGAGCGGCCTGGCGATCACCCTGTTCGGAACGGGCTTTGCGAGCTTTCTGGGCCAGCGCCTGGGGCCGGCCTCCAACGGCCGCTACCTGGTGGGCCTTACGGGTCCGAGGTTCGCCCCCCTGGACGCCGGCGCCCTGGGGCGGATTCCCGTGCTGGGAGCCTTTCTGAACCAGGATTTCCTGACCTACGGCATCTATCTCCTGATCCCCCTGGCCTGGTTCTACCTGTACCGGACCCGGAACGGGCTCTGGCTCCGGGCGGTGGGGGAGAATCCCCGCACCGCGGACGCCATGGGGGTGCCGGTGTTCCGGGCCAAGTACCTGTACACGATCGTCGGCGGCATGCTGACGGCCCTCGGCGGGGCCCATCTCTCCCTGGCCTACACCCCCGGATGGTCCGAGAACATAACCGGCGGCCGGGGCTGGATCGTCATCGCCCTGGTGATCTTCTCCATGTGGAACCCCGCCCGGGCCATCACCGGGGCCCTGATATTCGGGGGGATCAACGCCGTGCAGTTCCGGCTGCAGGCCTCGGGGACGAACATCCCCGCGGGATTCCTGAACATGCTTCCGTACATAGCCACGATCGCGGTCCTTGTGGCGATCACCTGGTGGGAGACCCTGAGCCGGCGCGTGGGAGCTCCGGCCTCCCTGGGCACCTCGTATATGCGGGAGGACAAATAGCACGGAGGACGCAAAGCGCCCTCCGCGGCAGCGAAGCCCGCGATGCGGGCTTCGCTGAATTTCAGTCCCGGATTTTCAGTCCATCCGTCCGGTGGTGACCTTTGACTTTTTTCGGCCGGACGCTATACTGAACACAACGGCGGACATTTCCCCGACGGCGGCGCAGTTTCGGCGCCTCCGTCTCGGCGCCCTATGCGCCCCCGCGGCCCGACGGGCCGCGCCGCAGATGCCTCCGGGGCCTGCGGATAACCTTGTTGAGAAGCGAGATACCTAATGAACCTTGGCGATTTGGGCCTTCACGAAGGCCTGCTTCACGCGTTGGAAGCGCGGGAACCGGATACCTCGTATCCGTTCATCGAAAAGATCGTGGACCATGTGAACCGCAGGAAGGAGAGCGTCTCCGCCCAGGTTCGGATGGGCTCCGGCCGGGAACAACTGTACCTTGTTCCGGCTCTCCAGTGGCTGCTCTCCGAGGAGCCTGAGGGTCGCGTCCTGGTGATGCTTCCCTCGGACCAGGACGTGGCGACCGCCTCCGGCCACGCGGCTTCGCTGACGG
>JBFZER010000444.1:0-2640 GCA_041306765.1 Spirochaetota bacterium
GGATCGGATTGTCGAGACGGAAGATGGGCATGGGAATAGTTTACCGCGTAAGGTGGACGGTGATCAGTGAACGGTGGACGGTGAACCGTGATCGGTGGACGGGGGACGGTGAACGGTGGACGGTGGACGGTGAACGGTGGACGGTGGCGCAGCTCACGATCCGGGGGTCACCTTGAAAAAACCCTCCACCTCTCCGCAGATTCTGTCCAGGGGGCCGGTTTCAACTCGGCATTTTGGCAGGGACTCCAGGAACTGGCTTCCGTAGCGCTTGTGCACGATCCGGGAGTCCAGGACAGCCACGACCCCGCGGTCATCGGAGTGCCGGATGAGCCGGCCGAAGCCCTGCTTGAACCTCAGGACCGCCTCCGGGAGGGACAGCTCCATGAACGGGTTGCCCTCCCTGCGCTCGATGGCCTCCGCCCGGGCCTGCTGGACGGGGTCCGTGGGCACCCGGAAGGGCAGCTTCGCGATCACCACCATGCGGAGGGTGTCGCCGGGGGCGTCCACGCCCTCCCAGAAGGAGTCCGTGGCGAAGAGCACGCTGGCCGCGTCGGCCTTGAAGGCGTCCAACAGGCGTCCACGCTCGTCCTGGCCCTGTCGGAACGCCGTGATCCCCAGCTCGGAAAGCCGCGGGAGGGCGGCTTCGAAGGAGGAGCGCAGGGAATCGTAGGAGGTGAACAGGACCAGGGCGTGCCCCGCCGAGGCCTCCAGGAGACGTATCACCGCCCTGTCCACCCAAGACTGCCACCGGGGATCGTTCGGGGCGGGGGCGTCGTCCGGCAGGGCCACCAGGGCGTTCTCCTCGTAGGGGAAGGGGGAGGGGTAGACGGCGGTTTCCACCTCCTCGTCCGTGCGGGACAATCCCACCCGGCGCTTCCAGTAGTCGAAGGAGCCTCCGACTGCCAGGGTCGCGGAGGTGCAGACCACGGACCGGTAGGGATGGAAGACCGCCTCGTTCATCATCCCCGACAGGTCCAGGGGGGTGGCGGTGTACTTGGCGAAGGCCTCCCCCTTGCTGGTCTTCTCCCGGGAGACCCAGAGCCCGGATTCGGGGTATTCCTGGGGCTCCCGGAATTTCGAGCAGAGCCCCGCCAGTTCCGAGAGGCGGCGCAGGATGAGCTTGGCCTCGTACACGGAGGGATCCGCGCCGGCCTCCTCGGGCAGGGGGTCGAAGAGGTCCTTGAGGAGCTGGGCCAGGGCCACCAGGGCCTTTTCCAGGGCGGAAAGAGGGGCGAACAGGGAGTCCTCCAAGGCCGGCTCCCGGCGGCGGACCCTCAGGGACGGCTCGGCGGCCAGGAGGGATACCGTCCGGACATCCAGGTCGTCCGCGGCGGCCCGTACCGCGGCGATCTGTCCGGGAACCTTGGCGAAGAGATCCGCGGGCAGGCCCTTCAGGTTCTGCACCCGGACCAGGGCTCCGAAGCGGCGGTCCCGCTTGGTTCGAAACAGGCGGCCCAGAGCCCGGAGCACCGCGAACCGGGTGAGTTCCTCGGAGAAGTAGCTGACCGCGCTGGACTCCATGGCGTGGGCTTCGTCGAAGATCAGGGCCTGGAAGGGCGGGAGGACGGCCGCCGCCTCGTAGCCCGCTCCGCCCATCCGGGCCGCCAGGTCCGCGAACAGCAGGTGATGGTTGGCCACGATGAGGTTCGCGTCCGCGGCTTCCCGCCTGGCCCGGAGCACGAAGCAGTCACCCCGGCGGGAGCAGCGCAGGCCCAGGCAGGCGTCGGACTCCGATCGCACCCGGCTCCAGGTCTCCTCTTCGGGCCAGAAGGACAGGTCCGCCCGGTCCCCCGTCGGGCTCTCCCCCGCCCAGGCCGCGATGCGCCGCAGGGGATGGTCGTCCCCGGCCAGGAGCCCTTCCTCGTCCAGGGCTTCGGCCAGGCGGTTGCGGCAGAGGTAGTTGCCCCGGCCCTTGGCAAGCACGGCCTTGAGCTTCTTGCGGAACAGCTCCCGGACCACGGGGATGTCCTTGTCCATGAGCTGGCGCTGGAGGTTGAGGGTTGCCGTGGACACCACGACCCGGTCTCCGTTGCGCGCCGCCCAGGCGAAGGCGGGCAGGAGGTAGGCGTAGGACTTGCCGACCCCGGTTCCCGCCTCGGCGGCCAGGACGAAGCCGTCGTTGAAGGCCCGGGTGACGTGGCGGGCCAGGAGGGTCTGGCTCTCCCGGGGCTCGTAAGAGTCGATTTTTCGGGAGAGCTTGCCCCCGGGTTCCAGGACCCCCGCGACCTCGTCCTCGTCCAGGGCCACCAGGGCGCGGCGGCGGGCGGGCTCCGCGATCACGTAGATCCGCTCCACCTGGTTGTCCACGATGTAGGACCCGATCCCGCGTTCCCCCACGGAGGACGCCACGGAGAGGTCCGCCCGGCTGGGTTCCAGGATCCCCGAAGGGTGGTTGTGGAGGATCACGTCCCCCCGGTCGAGGTACGAGGCCAGGGCCAGGACCTCGTCCTTGAGCCCCCGGGCCGCCACGGTGATCTCCGCTACAAGGCCGCTCTCGTCCAGCCGGCCCGCCGCGAAGACCTCGTTCCCGCCGGCGTCGGCTATGGCCTCCCGGAGCGCCTCTGCGGCGGAGGCGGCCAGGCGCTCCGAGGCGGTCATGCCAGCTTCGCGAGCACCTTCAGGAGCAGGGCCTTGAGCTCG
>JBFZER010000445.1:0-2885 GCA_041306765.1 Spirochaetota bacterium
ATCTCGAAGAAGCTCAGGAAGAAGGCCGCGAGGGAGGCCATGGACACGGTGAGGCAGGCCTTGGCCAGGGCCCGGTTCAGGGTGTATTCCAGGATCGGGTAGGCGGCTCCGATCTCCGCGAAGTAGAAGGCGATGGCGAAGGAGGAGACCGCGTACCAGAGGTTGGGGGTGTCCCGGGTCCGGCCCGCCCAGAGGGCCAGGAAATACAGGCCTATGAAGGCGCAGAGGGCCCCGAGCACCGTGTACAGCTCGAAGTTGAAGAAGCCGATGATCCGGCGCTCGTAGTCCGCGGCCGCCTTGTCTCCCACCTGGAAACCCGACGCGTCCAGGGCGGAGGCCGGGGCTGCCAGCCGCAGGGCCAGGTGGTTGCCTCCCCGGGGGTTCCAGAGCCGCGAAGGCAGGAGGAATACCCCGGGCTGGTTGCCCGGAACCGTGAACTCGGGGACCAGGGTGCCTCGCCGGCCGATCAGGCTGCCGTTCAGGTAGACCTCCGCGGCCGCGTCCACCCTCCCCAGCAGGAGGTACGTTTCGCCGTCGGGGATCCCGCTCCCGTCGAACTCCCCGCGCAGCCAGCCCCGGCCCGCGTCCAATGCCAGAACCGCGGGCAGGGAGACGGAGACCCATCCGGAGTCCTCGTACCCGGGATCCGCGTACTCGGGGCGGTCCCCGGGGGCGTAGCGCCATTCCCGGAGCTCGGCGCGACCGCCCGCCGATGCCGGAGAATCCTGCGCGGAGGCGAGAACCCCGAGGCAGAACAGACTGAGCAGGACTGCGGTTCTTCTGGGCATCGGGAGACTCCTCGGATCGGACGGTCGTGCCCGGATCGGACGGCCGCGGCGCCTGGAGCCGGACGCGGTTTCCGGTTCCCCAGTTTCGCAGATCCGGGACGGGCGATGCAAGCCTGTTTCCGGCCCGAAGCGCGGGAATACGGAAACGTTCAAGTCCGCGGGGCGTCCGGACGCGGGCGCGGAGCCTCCCGGAGGGTGGCCGAAAGCGCCGCGCTCAGGGCAAGGAGGACGCAGGCGGCGCCGAGGGAAATCGTGAACGACCCGTCCGGCCCGCGAAGGACTTCCATCAGGTACACGAAGACTACGGAAGCCTGGCCGAAGAGCTGAACGAGGCCGTTGGAGGTCCCCTCCGGAGTGGGAAGGACGGCTTCCGAGGCGTACTGCATGCCCGTGGGCAGGACGCTGGTCAGGAAAAACCCGAAGACCGCCGCGGACAGGCAGAGCGGGACGAATCCCTTCGCCAGGGCCAGGCCCGCGAGCCCCGGCACGGCCAGCGCGGCACCCAGGACGATGAAGGGTCTGCGCCGGCCGGCTCTGTCCGAGAGGGCCGGGAGGATGACCGCCCCCGCCACCCCCGCCGCGAGCATCGCTGCGCCGAGGATCCCGGCTTCCCGGGGACCGAATCCGCGGGGTCGGACGATCGCCTCGATCCAGGTGGTCACGCCGTTGAAGGCCCCGAGACAGATGAAGGCGACGGTCAGCATGCGCCGGAAGGACGGGACCGACAGGGCATGCCGGAGCCCGTCCAGCATGAGGGCCCGCTCCCGGCCGGCATCCTCCGCAGGAGGCGTGGGAGGGACTTCCCGGGCGGCCAGGACGAAGACCGCGGCGCAGCCGGCGGAAAATCCGCCGTACGCCAACTGGACCCGAGAAATGCCCATTCCCGCCGACAGTTCCGGCGTGAGGACCATGCCCAGGGCGGTCCCGAGGAGATTCGCCAGGGTCACGAGGCCGACGGCCGTAGCCCGTTCCCCCGGGGGAAACCAGAGCGCCGGCACCTTGGTCCAGGCGTTGAGCAGGAAGGGCTGGGCCGCCGCGATACCGATGGAACCCGCCAGGGCCAGGCCGTAGTTCGACCCGGCCAGGCCCCGCAGGATTCCGAACGCCCCCATGAGCAGGGAACCGAACCCCACGGTCCGGCGGAACCCCAGGGTGTCGATGGCCCAGGAAACCGGGATTGACAGGGGCAGGAACGCGATCATGAAGACCATGGAAAAGAGCCCTATCCGGAGGTCGGAGACTCCGTAGTAGGCTGCGGCGGCCCCGGTCACGGGGGCGTAGGATATCCACAGTACCTGGACGGCCAGGTTCACCAGCATGAAGGATCCCAGCACGACCCACCGGTACCCGTAGACCCGGTACCCCGGGGTTTTTCCGTTCGCGGCACCTTCCATCTCGGCCCCCTTCCGTCCGGCCGGCCTCGTCATCCCGGGCCGCCGGGAATTACAGTATCGGCATTTCGAAGCGTTCCGGCTCCTGCCGGCGGCCCGCGCCTCGGCCCTCCGAGTTGCCGCTCCCGGAAACCTGGTGTACACTGGGACGCCCCGAGCCTCGGGAGGGCGGAAATACCGGGAACCCGCAGGATTCCCGGTTTACAAATTGTATATTACCATTATAATAAGCTAAGGGGTGGAGTCCACATGAAACGACGCTTGGTCTTCCGGGTCAACGAGGCTCTCGTGGACACGGAGGCTTGGGAGGAAACCCCGGCGCTGGACTATCTGCGCCGGGAACTGGGACTCACGGGCACGAAGGAAGGCTGCCGCGAGGGCGACTGCGGGGCCTGCCTGGTCCTCCTGGGGGAACGGAGCGGGGACGGCCCGTCCTGGAAGGCCGTCCCGTCCTGCCTCCTGGCCCTGGGCGAACTGGACGGCAGGCACCTTGTTACCATCGAGGGCATCGCCGCGGGGGGCCTCACCCCCGTGATGGAGGCCTTCCTGGACGAGGGGGCCAGCCAGTGCGGGTTCTGTTCCCCGGGCTTCATCGTGGCCCTGACCGCCTTCCTGGTGGAGGGCCGGATCGACCCCGTCCGGGCCCTGGTTTCCATTGAAGGAAATCTCTGCCGCTGTACGGGCTACGGATCCATCCGGCGGGCCG
>JBFZER010000446.1:0-6256 GCA_041306765.1 Spirochaetota bacterium
CCCTATTCAGCATGCCCTCCGGCTGGAGTGGCGCGGTCGGACCTTGCTGGTCTACCACGGCCACCAGGCCTCCAAGTTCTTCGTGAAGCACAACTACCTTTCCCACTTCGTGGTCCGCTACCTGGCCCACCCCCTGCGGCTCAAGAACGCGGAGGTGCCCATGACCTCGCGCCGCCGGTTCCGGGCGGAGCGACGGATCTACCGGGCTTCCCGGCGGCTCGGGATCGTATCCATCACGGGCCATACCCACCGGCCCCTCTTCGAGTCCCTGTCCAAGTACGACACCCTGAGGTTCAAGGTGGAGGAACTCATCCGAACCTACGTGGAAGCCCCGGAGGAGGAGAAACCGGCGCTCGCCGACCTGGTGGGGGTCTACGAGGCCGAGTTCCGCCGGCTTTCGGACAAGGACAGGAGGCAACGGTCCCGGTCCCTCTACGAGTCCGAGGACGCCGTCCTGCCCTGCCTGTTCAACTCCGGGTGCGCCACGGGCAAGAAGGGCTTCACGGGCCTGGAGATCGAGAGCGGGTCCATCAGCCTGGTCTACTGGGCGGACAGCCGGGTGGCCCGTCCGTACGTGGAACAGGAAGCCCTGGAGATCACGCCCCTCGAAGGGACCCCCTGGACCCGGTACGTGCTCAAGCGGGACAAGCTGGATTATGTGACCGCGAGGATAGAGCTGTTGCGGAAACGGTGAACAGCGCCAGGAACGGGCTACACCGCGGCCCGCCGAAGGCGTGGGAAAATCGACGAAGCCGCGTCATCCATGACGGTTCAGAATCGCGCAGCGATTCTGTCCCACGATCAAGCGCCCATCCCTGGGCGCATGGTCGGCTTCGTCGCCGCCAGGAACGGGCCGCACCGCGGCCCGTTCCTGGCGCTATTTGCGCTTAATCACCATCAGGGTGAGGTCGTCGTACTGGTCGTCCTCCCGGATTCCCGCGTAGGCCCGGTACTCCGGGTGCTCCTTGTCGGGGTTCTCCCGGCGTTTGTCCTTGAGGAGGATCCGGTACTGGTCGAAGTGCTTTTCCAGGAAGTCGTCGATCTTGGCGTCCACCAGGACCAGGTCTTTTTCGGTGGCCTTCGGGTCGGGATACAGGCGGAAGACTTTTTCCGCGGAGACCAGGGCCAGGATGAGGTCCTCCAGGGTTCCCTCGCAGGTTGAGTAGTCGAAGGACAGGACCTCGTCGGGCAGGGGATTGCCCAGAGTCTTCTCCAAGCGGAACCGGCCCTTAGTCATGACCGCCTCCACGACGGCTTGCACGCGCTCGTTTTCAAATTGCTCAATCTGGTACTGGATCTGCTGGGTTCCATCCGACAGGGTTACCGGCTTTTCGATGATCCGGAAATCTGCATCCCTTTGGTATCGCGTAGCTTCTTCCATGCCGTCCGTATAGAGAAGGAGTATGTCTCCCTTCTCAAGCTTCCGGGTGACCTGTTGGTACGGCCCCCGCATCTCCACCATGAAGTTGGGGAAGGATCCTGTGGGCGGGGAATTGGGAAGCTCGTGGACCTGGATCTTGCGGTTCCGTTCCTCGTAGATACGCAGGATATTGTCCCCCGCGTTGCACAAATAGGTGGTTCCCGTCTTGCCGTCCAGGATCCCCATGGTCAGGGCGGCGAACTTGCCCTCGAAGCCCCGGCCTTCCACCAGGTCGTTTATCTGGTAGCAGAGGGCGTCCAGGTGTATCCCCTTGTCGCTCTTCCACCCCGTGAAGTGGTTCAGGAAGAGGGTGGCCACCTCCACGGAGATGATGGCCGCGGGGATGCCCTTCCCGGATACGTCGCACTTGATGAAGGCGTAGTACCGGTCGTCCAGCTTCCGGAAGTCGAAGTAGTCCCCGGACACACCCTTGGCTCCCTCGTAGTACCCGAAGAACGACACGTCCGGGCTCTCTTCCCGGCCCGTGGACAGCTTGTCCTTGCCGCGTTTCTCCAGGGGCAGGAACATCTTCTGGGTCTGCTTTCCCACCGTGAGGTCCTTGCTGGCCGCCGCAGCTTTCACAAGTCCGTCGGTCAGGGTGTTCACCGCCGACGCCAGCTCGTAGAGCTCGTCCCGGGTGGCCACCTCGATCCGCTCTCCCTTCAGCAGTTCCTTGTCCTCCGTGTCCCGGATGCGCTCGATGGCAGCCACCAGCTTCCGGATGGGTTTGACGATGTACCATGAGAGGCCGGCCGCTCCTCCCACTCCGACGGCCAGGACGAGCAGGGCGATGGACCCGGTGATGCGCACCAGGTTGACCGTGGCGTTCCGGAGCTCTTCGTTTATGAGATCCGTGGAGACCGCCAGGCGGACCATGCCGCGGTAGTAGATACCGTCCTGCCCCTGCCGGTACACGACGGGCTTGTAGAAGACGTACTCGGTGGTGCCGGGATCCAGGGCCTGGGGGTCGTAGGCGGGCTCGGACCCCATGATTTGTCGGGAAATGACCTGGAGGCGCTCATTCAGGGTGCGCTCGAGGTCCCGGGTCGCGGCGGCGATCTGGGAAAGCCGCGCCTCGTTTTCCGGCGTGATGCGGACTGCCAGGGCCCGGGCCTCCTCGGTCAGCTGGGCCAGGGTTTCCGCGATGGATCCGACCTCCTCGGCGGCGCGCTTGTCCACCGCCGCCGCGATTTCCGGGATCCGGGCGGAGATCGGATCCGTGAGCCTGCTCCGGCCGGGGCGGAATTCCGGTCCGTCCAGCTTGGTCCGGATGGCCGGGTCGTTCGAAGCCCATACCGCGTCGGGGTTCGTGGACCGATCTCCCGAGTCCCGGGACCCGTAGCCGGTGATGGTCACGTACTCGGCTTCCGCCAGGGCCTGGACCTGCTGGGGCAGGAAGCCCAGCTCCAGGATGTTCTCCGCGGGGAGGTAGGTCCGGGCCCCCTGGGTCACGCTCTCCAAGAGGACCCCCGCCTTCTGCGCCAGGCCCCGGGCGAGGTTCTGGCCCTGGGTCCTCACCTGGAACACCCCCAGGGGAACGGACACCATGGCCGTGACGAAGAGCACCAGCAGGCCGATCACGAGGGTGAACTTGAATCCCAGGTTGAGGCCCCGGGTCTTGAGGCCCCGGACCTTAATCTTCTTCTGCGCCAAGGGCATGGGGCCTCCTTCCAGCAAGGCCGCGACCTCCATTCGGATCACGGCGCCGTCGCGTACGACGGCGGCGGCCCGACGGAGGGTCGCAAGGATGCCGACGGCCCCGAAGGCCGCGGCCAGGACCACAAAGAGGTCCCAGAAGGAAATCCGGTACTTCGCCGGGGGACGGAAGGTCCACGCAGGCTCGTACCGGGCGGAAAAGTCGCCGAATTTCACCGTACCCGCGGCGTCGAAGGCCAGGGGGGACCGGGCCCAGTACCAGCCCCGGGCGGGATGGAGAAGCCCAAGCCGGTACTCCCCCTCCTCGACATCCTGGGCGACCAGGCCCCCGAGGGACCGGTCCGAGTCCACGGTAAAGGCCCCCGCGGAGAGGTTGAAGACGTAGTCGTAGGGCTCCATGCCGTCCCGGTCCAGGACGATACGGGACACAACGCCGTCCTCCCGGAATCCCCGGCCCAGGACCCGCAGGGTCGCCGCGCCGAAGTCGTCCCGGGACGCCAAAACGTCGGACACCAGGGTGAAGGGCACGAACTTGTCCGCACGCAGGAGGGTACGGACTGCGGGACCGATGTTTCCGACCTCGTCGATGGCCGCCACGGAGAAGATGTAGTACCCGTCGTCCACGTTGGGGAAGCCCGCGGAAGCCGCCGGGCCCCGGGAAGCGGGCGGCGGAGCCGCGTCGCCCGCCCGGGCGGCCAGCTCCCTCTCGTAGTCCGTGACGGGCTCGAAGGGGTAGGGGGCCGCCGAGGCCGGGATGGGCGCCGCCCCGGCGATATCCGCCGTTTCCCCGGATCCCGGAGCCGGGGCCGCCGGCCGCTTCCGGGCGGGCAGGCGGTCCAGGGGGCCGATGAACCGGAGGGTCCAGGTGTAGCCTGCGACGTCCGGGTCCGCGGGGGGGGCCCAGAGGACGTTGAAGGTATTGGACGAGAGGAACCCGTCCGTCCCCGCCTCCGGCGGCCGGAGGGAGGGGGGTCCCGGAGGGGTCGTATCCCGGACGAACTCGACCCGGACCGGGGCGGACCAGTTGCCCGCGTAGTCCACGGCCCGGATGGCGAACCACCAGGACCCGTCCCGGTCCGCGGTGAAGGCCGCCCGGTTGACCGTTTCCAGAGCCATGAGTTCCTCGGGAGGCCGGGCGTCGGGGTTCTGGCTCCAGGAGTAGGAGTAGCCCGCGATGCCCGAGGAGTCCTCCGGGGTCGTCCATCGGATGGAGGCCGAGTCCCGGCGGGTGCGGCGGCCCTCCGCGAAGTCCGCGGCCCCGGCGGCGGGAGCTTGAACGGTAGTGTCGGGAGCCAGGATCGAGATTCGCGGCGGAGGCGGCTTTTCGTCCTTTTTATAGGCTGGCTGGGCCTGCCAGAAGGCCCACAGGCGGCCTTGGCGGTAGACCGCGCGGCCGAAGGTCGCCTCTCCCTGGGCCGTGCCGGACACGTCCCGCTCCCGCCACAGGATGCCTTCCCGGAAGGCCAGGTAAACCCGGTTGCTCCCCCGGCGGTTGTCGAACCAGACGACCCCGGGCTTGCCCCCGGCGTCGACCAGGCGCGGCTCGGCGGCCGTTCCGGAGCCGAGGTTGATGCGTTCAGCCGTACCGGGGACATACGCGCCCGAGGCGTCCATCTCCGCGAAGAAGGTCTGGGGAGAGCCGCCACGGGGAGTACGCTCCCAGGCCATGAACAGCCTGCCCCCGATATAGGCCAGGTGGGGACGCTGGTTCTGGAAGGATTCCGCCGCGGCCGAGGAGGTCTCGTCTCCGAAGGTCGTCACAGGGGCGGCGCCGCTCCAGGTCGCACCGCCGTTGGTGGAGCGCTTGGAATAGATCTGGAAGGTCGGCCGCGCGCCGCCGGACAGGGCCTGAAACGCGACGATGTCGACGCCCGGCACGGAAGCCGCGGAGGGAAGGAAGGAGAGGGGCAGGTTGTCCCCCCCGTTCACGAAGGGCTGGAACTCCGTCCAGGACCTGCCGTCCTCCGTCCGGGCGAAGTAGATCGTTAGGGTATCCTCCCGGCCCCGGGCCGCGAAGAGATACCAGCCTCCCCCCGATCGGGGAAAGATACGGGGAGCGGAGATGGTCAGGTCGGACGCCACAGCAGCTGTTAAGGGGAACGATAGCCCCCCGTCCCGGGAAACCAGGACCGTGGCCTCCCGCTCTCCCGAAAGGACCGCCACGGCGAGTTCCCCGGCTGGGGAGGAGGATGCTGAAAAGAGGACCGGCTCGTCGCCCCGGAAGGGATAGGGTCCAGCGAAGCGCCGGCGCAGGACCTCCGGCTTGCCGTCCTGGAGTAGGACCAGGGAGAGGAAAGCTTCCCCGGAGCCGGAGCCGCCGGACTGTGACTCCTGCCAGACCACCGCGATGCCCCCGGGCACAGCCAAGGCAACCGGGTAGCGGGCGGAGGGATCCGAGAGGAACCGGGGGTTTTCCCAGTAATAATCCTGGGCGGCCGCTATCCCGGGAGATAGGAGCGCCGCAAGGACCGCCAGGAGCATTGCGGCCGCGGATCCGGAACTCCTTCGGTTCTGCATGGACCTCAGTATCCCCTCGCGACCAGGCGCGAGTCCAGGTCCGAGACCTTCTGGACCTTCCGCGCCTGGGGATAGGACTCGTAGAGCCGGGTGAGGCGGAGCCGGGCGGAGAGGAAGTCGCCGTTCTGGAGGAAGCCCACGGCCTCGTTGTACAGGGCCTCCCCCGCGCTGGGCAGGACCACCACCGCGGTCCCCCCGACGTAGGTCAGGATGCGGTCTTTCAGGGAGCTGGCGGACTGGTTGTTGGGATCCAGCTGGAGTGCCTGGTTGAGCCGGGCCAGGGCCACGTTGAACTGCCCGATGTCCCGGGCGTCCCAGATCCTCTGGGCCGCGGCGGTCAGGGCCCGGGCCTCCGCCAGGGCCTTCGGGTCCGGCGGGGGGAGGCGCAGGCCGATCAGGATCTCCAGGCGCTCAATCAGGGCCGCCAGGCCCGCGTACCGCGGGTCGATCGTCTGGAGATCCAGGAGGTCGCTGTAGACGGTCTCCAGTTCCTGCCGGGTGTCGATCCTGGCCCGGGCCTGGGTCACCAGCCGGGCAAACTCCCGGTTGAAGGCGTCCGGATCCGAGACCTGGTTGATCCGCAGTTCCAGCACCCGGGCTTCCTGGTTCAGGGGGAAGACCAGCTTGACCTCGGCGATACGCTTCTTGGCCTCGTTGAAGGAC
>JBFZER010000447.1:0-4586 GCA_041306765.1 Spirochaetota bacterium
CGACTACGTGACCCAGGGCGCGGTCAAGATGGAGATGTACAAGAAGATAGCCTCGGTTTACTCCCAGGAGGATCTCGAGGCCCTCTACCGGGAGTTCGAGGACCGCTTCGGCCCCCTGCCCGACGAGGCCGCCAGTCTCCTGGCCTTGGCGGAGATCCGGCTGCTCTGCAAACGCCTAGCCATAGCCTCCCTGAAGGAACGGGGCGGCTTCGTGACCGTGGAATTTTCCAAGGTGGCCAAGGTGTCCGTGGAGCGTCTGCTCCGGCTGATGCAGGAGAGCGGCCAGAAGATGAAGCTGGACCCCAAACGCCCCAACGTCCTTTCCATCGCCACGGGGCCTATCGGCCTGCGGGAGAAAAGCGAGTTCATCAGGGAGAAGCTCGCGGCCCTAGCCGGATGATGCGTGTCCCCTGCTTTTCTTATCTCCGTGCCCTCCGTGGTTGATTCCGGTTAACGGACTTCAATCCATACCCAGGGGCGGCCTGTGCGCAGGTTCCTCTCCGAAGCGGCGGCGCGCCAGCATCCCCTGGACCCAGATGCCCGCACCCGCCAGGGCGGCCGTGAACAGGAACACGACGCGCATGGATGCCGCCTGGTACAGGACGCCTCCCGTCAGGGAACCCAGGACCTGGCCCCCCGTGAGAAAGGCCTCGTGCACCGTCATGCGCCGATCCCGGTCGGGGGCGCCGGAGGCTCCGTAGAACATGGAGTTGTTGTAGGCCCAGGCGGCCGCGAATCCGAACACCCCCAGCCCGGCCGACAGGAGGGGCAGGGAGGATGTGGAGAAGGCAAGGAGAAGGGCCGCCCCGCCCGCAAGGGCCGTGGGCAGGAAGAGCAAACCTTTGCGGAAGCGCCAGAAGGAGAAGCGGCCGAGCACCAGGAATCCGACCGTGGTCGCCGCCGTACGTACGGTGATCAGCAGGCCTGTGCGCGATTCCGACAGTCCCAGCTCCCCCCGGGCGAACAGCGGGAATATGTTGGCGAGAATTCCTATGGCCGCGTACAGGACGATCACCGCGGCCCACGCGGAATAGCGCAGGGGAGTGCTCCGGTCCTGGGCGTGTCCGGCTTCCGGGCGGCCCGGGGCCGGCCGCTCGTCCGAGTCCCGGAGCCAGCGCTTCGAGGCCTGGAGGAATGCCGTGTTTAGGGCGAACATCGCGACGGCGAACCAGAGGGGGAGGAATTTCCCCCGCTCGCTCAGGGTTCCCGCCAGGTAGGGGCTGATGATCCCCCCGGCGCTCCAGGAAAAGCTGAACAGGCCGGTGGCGAGGGACAGCTTCTTTCCCTCGAGCCCACGGGAGAGCCAGCCCATGAGGGGGGGCCAGAAGAAGGCGATCACCGCGCCGAAGGCGGAGTAGGCGATGAAGGCCCCGGGCAGGCTGGGGATGGCGCAGAGGAGCAGGATGATGCCCGCGGACGAGGCGGTCATGAAGGTCATGGAGTTCCGCGGCACGAGGCGTGCCGTCAGCTTCCGGAAGAGCAGGCAGGACGCGAAGTACACCAGAGACCAGAGAGCCCCCAGCCGGCCGATGACGGCCGGCGGAGCTTGGAACACTTCCCGCAGTATGAAGATGAGCCCCAGATTGACGCTGCCGATCCCCAGGCTGTTCAGGAAGGCGGCGGGACCGATGACGGCCATCTTCCGCAGACCCGCGGATTGGACTGGTGGCTCTGCCGGATTCATTCGGATTCCGCTCCTTCGAGTCCTGCCGGATCGCGGCGCGCCGATTCGGCAAGGATGCAGACTAGGCCGCCGCGGGAGGGAAGGTCAAGGCGGTTTTGACATCCCCCCGCCCGGGGCTGTACAATCCCTGGTCGAAGCTCGGACGGATTGACGGAAATCCCGTCCGTCGGACGAGCCGATTCGCCAGCGCGGGAGGGAATGGACCGGATGGACATGACGGCGCGGATCCGGGAGCTGGAAGCCCTCGTCGAGAGGCATTCTTACCTCTATTACAACGCCCAGCCCGAGATATCCGACGCCCGGTTCGACGAGCTTCGGGACGAGCTGGCCGCGCTGGACCCCGGGAACCCCCTGCTCGCGAAGATCGGGGCGGATTCCGCGGACGGGTACCCCAAGGTCCGTCACCTCATGCCCATGGGCAGCCAGGACAAGGCCACGAGCCCCGAGGAGTTCCTGAAGTGGGCTGCCAAGGTCCGGCATCCGGAATACCTGGTCCAGTACAAGCTGGACGGCGCCTCCCTGGAGCTCCAGTACGAGGCGGGCTCCCTCGTCCGGGCGGTCACCCGGGGGGACGGAGAGGTCGGCGACGAGATCACCCCCAACGCGCGCAGGATGTCCGGGGTCCTTCCGCGCCTGCCGGAGGCCTTCACGGGCGCGGTACGCGGAGAGGTCGTCATGACCCGGGAGGTCCACGCCCGCAAGTACGCGGACAAGGCGAACTGCCGCAACGCGGCCAACGGCCTCATGAAGCGGAAGGACGGGGCCGGGAGCGAGGATCTCCGGGTGATCTGCTACGATGCGGCCGCCTCGGGGGACGACGACTTCTTCCCGGACGAGCGGGCAAAGCTGGCCTGGCTGGAGCGGATGGGCTTCGAGACCGTGCCTCTCCAGGTCTTCTCCGATCCCGGGGACGTCGTGGACTGGCGGGCCCGGGTCATGGACCGGCGTCCCGAACTTCCCTATGACATCGACGGCCTCGTGGTGAAGGGGACCGAGATCGATCCTGCGGACATGGCCCGTGCCCGTCCGGAGAAGCAGATAGCCTTCAAGTTTTCCCCCGAGGAGGCGATCTCCACGGTCCGCCGGGTCGAATGGAGCGAGTCGGGCGCCAATTTCACGCCCATCGGGATACTGGATCCCGTCCGGCTGGCGGGCACCGCGGTCCAGAGGGCCAACCTCTGCAACACCGACATGATCCGCTCCCTCTCCCTCCGGATCGGCAGCCGGGTGCTCATCACCAAGCGCGGGGAGATCATCCCGAAGATCGAATCCCTGGTGGAGAATCCCCCGGATGCCTCGGAAATTCCGGTGCCCTCGGAATGCCCTTCCTGCCGCGCCGCCCTCGTGGACGAGGGCACCCGGCTCTTCTGCCCCAACCCGGAGTGCCCCAAGAAGGCCCTGCACCGGCTGGAGAAGTGGCTGGCCGTCCTGGACGTGCGGGATTTCGGCTCGGTGATCCTGGGCAAGCTCCACGCTTCCGGGAGGGTCCGGACGATCGCGGATCTCTACACCCTGCGGGCCGAAGAGCTTTCGTCCCATGACCGAATGGGCGAAGTCCTGGCCCGCAAGATCCTGCGTAATCTGGCCGCACGGAACGAGGTGAGCCTGGCGGAGTTCGTGGCGGGCTTCGACATCGAAGGCATCGGGGAACTGGTGGCGGAGAAAGCCGTAGCGGCGGGGTACGACACCCTGGACAGGCTCCGGGCGGCCCAGCCGGAGGATCTTGCCCGGATCGACGGTTTCGGGGACATCCTGGCCAGGACTCTGGCCGAGGGACTCGCGTCCCTGGCCCCCGAGATCGAGGCCCTGCTGGCGACCGGAGCCGTCCGAATCCGCCCGTCCGCGGCGGCGGGGCCCCTGTCGGGCAGGAGCTTTTGCTTCACCGGGGAGTTGAAAACCATGAAGCGGGCCCCGGCGGAGGCCCGGGTGAAGGCCCTGGGAGGCTCTGTGAAGTCCTCGGTGACGA
Organism: Spirochaetota bacterium; assembly: GCA_041306765.1. GTDB lineage: Bacteria > Spirochaetota > Spirochaetia > Treponematales > UBA12059 > JAAYUR01. Next base: position 3,651 of record JBFZER010000447.1, read on the forward strand.
AGGACCTTTCCTTTCTCGTCACGAACGATCCGGGTTCCGGATCCGACAAGAACCGGAAGGCCCGGGCCTTCGGAGTCCAGGTGATCGGCGAGGAGGAATTCCTCGCCCTCGTAGGGGGGAAATCGTGAAGCGTCGAGGTTCCGGTCTTTTCATGGCCGTCATCCTGTCCCTGGCCGTCGTTTTCCTGGGCGTCACCGTCGTCACGGCTCTCCAGAAAGCCGAGATCGCCCGGCTGGAGAAGAACATCCAGTCCTTGAAGGACGAGATCGTACCGATCCGGTTCATGGTCCTGGAGCGGGACAAGGGCATGGTGAAAGCACGGGTGCGCCTCTACGACCTTGCCGGAGCCGAGGTGGATCTCCTGGAGATGACCTGGCCGGGAACGGAGCTCTCCTTCGATTTCTCCGTGGTCCCCGCGGCGGGCCGCTACCTGGCCTTCCCGCGCCGAATCTTCACGGACAGGCTGGCCCCCTCCTCCGGCACCAACCTCTACCCGCGGTACGACCGGGACGGATTCCCCGCGGTCTTCGAAGGCGCGGAATTCGGCCGGTTCGGACGGAAGCGCCTGACGGAGCTCTTCGAAGCCCTGAAGGAGGACCGGGAGCCCTCGGGCTCCTTCGGGAGCGTCGTGCACGACATAGCCCGCATAGCTGCGTTCGAGCCCGGAATCGTATACAAGGTGGTCCTGCGTCCCAAGGGCGGGATCGAGATCCTGGAGGACTGACGTGGACATGGAACGCCTGAAGGGGCCCCTTTTCGCGGCCGCCGACGCGGTCGCTTTCCTCCTGACACGTCCCGCCGGGTGGGCGATCCTGGGAGGCGTCCTGTCCCTGGGCTTTGCCCTGCGGGTGGCATCGGCATTCAAGGAGCGGTCTCTGGCCTGCGAGGCCGCGGGCCGCCGTCTCGGCCCGGGCCAGGCCTTCGGCCTGCTGCTCC
>JBFZER010000448.1:0-5469 GCA_041306765.1 Spirochaetota bacterium
CCTTTTTCGTGAGGTGCACGGCGTATGCTGCGTTGCAAAAATAAATCTGACACCTTTTCTTGCCTTTTCTTGTATCTGCATATTGACATGGAAACGAAATGTATTCATAAGGTCTGAACAAGCTGGAGCATTTCACGTCAGTCGCGCCGCAGCAGATGCGCAAACCTGTCAATGGAGCGATCATGGCACGCTTGGTTCTGCTTCTGTTGCTGGGGATTGTCCTTTTCCTTCCGCCCGCCTCTTTCGCAGCCGACCAGGCCGCCCTGCCCCGCTTTGCGGTCGAGCGCTACCAGGTCGACGGGAACACGATCCTCTCCCGGGATAAACTCGAATCCGTCCTCGCTCCCCATGCCGGGAAGGACAAGGATTTTCGCGCCGTCCAGGAGGCCCGCGACGCGCTGGAGAAGGCGTATCACGACCTCGGGTTCGCCATGGTCGCCGTCGTCCTGCCGGAGCAGGAGATCGCCGGCGGGGTTGTCCGCCTGAGGGTCATCGAGAACCGCATCGGCAAGATCACCCTGGAGGGCAACCGGTTCTTCGACGAGGGGAATGTCCGCGCCAGCATGCCGGCCCTGCGGGTGGGCGAAACCCCCGACATGAACGCCCTCTCCCGGAGTCTCCGGCTCGCCAACGAGAACCCCGTCAAGAAAACGAACGTCCAACTGAAGAAAGGCGCCAGGGCCGACGAAATCGACGCCGTCCTCACCGTGAAGGACGAGAGGGCCTGGCGGGCGGGCCTTTACGCGGACAACTCCGGGGACCGGGAAACCGGCCGCTCGCGCCTGGGTGTGCTCCTGCAACACGCCAACGTGGCGAACCGGGACCACGTCCTGACGCTCCAGTACATCACCTCCCCGGAGAACCTGGACAACGTCGCCATCTATAGCGTCGGCTACCACGCGCCCCTCTATGCGCGGGGCTCCTCCATCGACCTGTTCGCCGTGCATTCCAACGTCGACTCCGGCTCCGTGAACGTCTCGACCTACAACATGGACATCAGCGGCAAGGGGACCGTCTTGGGACTGCGCTACAACCAGCTCCTCCCCCGGATCGGCAACTATGAGCATCGGGCGACCCTGGGCCTGGATTACCGGGCCTACGAGAGCGACGTGGCCTTCCTGGGGAGCCAGCTGGGACACAACGTCACGGTGCACCCCCTGAGCCTGACCTACACGGGGAGGCTGACGGGGGAGCGGCTCTCGGCAGGCCTCTACGTGACGGGCGTGCACAACCTGGCGGGCAGCTGGGACGGCCGGGACGAGGCGGGCAACTTCGAGAGCGCCCGCGCCGGCGCTCCCCGGACGTACAAGCTGATCCGCGGCGGCGCGGATCTTCTTTACGTCCCCGGCGGGGACTGGCGGACCCGGGCGGTCGTGAACGCGCAGTACACCCGGGACTCCCTCGTGGCGGGGGAGCAGTTCGGCCTCGGGGGCGCCGCTTCCGTCCGCGGCGTCCCGGAGCGGGTCTACGCGAACGATTACGGGTATGCCGGGAGCATCGAGGTGCATTCGCCCAACCTGCTCGGACCCTTCGGCGTGTCCGCCGTGCAGTCCCGCCTGCTGGTCTTCCATGACCGGGGCCAGGTGCGGCGCAACAATCGCCTGCCGGGGGAATCCGTCGGGACGGAAATCACGAGCTTCGGCCCGGGCCTGCGCGTCACCGACGGCAAGCGCTTCTCGCTCTCCGCCGATTACGGTTTCGTGGCGGAGCCCCCGGACGATGCCACGACCCGCTGGAGCGGCCGGCTGCACGTGTCGGCGAGCATCCTCTTTTAAGGACAGGAAGTGAGGCATTCGATGAAGGCGAATCGTTTCAGGCGGAAGAGACCCTTCGCGGCGGCGGGCGCCCTGGCTCTTGCGGCGGTGCTCCTGCTGCTCGGTGCGGGCCCCGTTCTGGCCCTGCCGACGGGGCAGCAGGTCATGAGCGGACAGGCCGCCTTCCAGGCCCAGGACGGCCTCCTCACCGTCACCAACAGTCCCAGCGCGATCATCCACTGGCAGGCCTTCTCGATCGGCGCCGGCGAGGCCGTCCGCTTTGTCCAGCAGAGCAGCGCCAGCGCTGTCCTGAACCGCGTCACGGGCCAGGACCCCTCCCTCATCCTGGGCCTCCTGCAGTCCAACGGCACGGTCTTTCTCATCAATCCCAACGGAATCCTCTTCGGCCCGGGGTCGCGGATCGACGTGCACGGTCTCGTCGCCTCCACGCTCGGCATCAGCAACCAGGATTTCCTGGCGGGGAAGTACGACTTCACGGCAGGCGCCCTGGCGGGCCCCGTTCAAAACCAGGGGACCATCACGACGCCGGCGGGCGGGAAGGTCTGGCTCGTGGCGCCCAGCGTCGAGAACAGCGGCGTGATCCACTCGCCCGGGGGCGGCGTCGTCCTGGCGGCGGGGCAGAGCGTCCGGCTGGTCGATTCCCTCGATCCCGACATTGCCGTCGTCGTGAGCGCCCCGGGGGACCGGGCCCTGAACCTGGGGCGGATCCTCGCGGAGAGCGGGCGGATCGGGATCTACGGCGCGCTGATCGAGCAGCGGGGCCTGGTCAGCGCCGACAGCGCCGTCGTCGGGGAGAACGGGCGGATCGTGCTCCGGGCCTCGCAGGGGATCACGCTGGACGCCGCGAGCGTCACCACGGCGAGCGGCGTCGACGGCGGCCGGATTGAGATCCAAAGCGATGGCGGGACGACCCGGGTGTCGGGGACCGTCACGGCCGCCGGCGCGGAGGGCCGGGGCGGCGAGATCCGGATCCTGGGCGAGCGCGTCGAGCTGGACGGACAGGCCCTGGTGGACGCCTCGGGCGGGCGGGGCGGCGGCGCCGTCCTGGTCGGGGGGGACTTCCAGGGCGGGAACCCGGATGTCCCGAACGCCGAATCGACCCTCGTCGGGGAAGGCGTCGTCATCCGGGCCGACGCCCTGGAAGCCGGCGACGGCGGCAAGGTGGTCCTCTGGGCCGACGACACGACGGCCTTCTACGGCGCCATCCTCGCCCGGGGCGGGGCTTCCGGAGGCGACGGCGGCAGCGTCGAGGTGTCGGGAAAGCAGACCCTCGTCTACCGGGGCCTGACGGACCTCCGGGCGCCCCGGGGCGAGACCGGGACGCTCCTCCTGGATCCGACCAACTACTTCATCCAACCGACCGGCGGCGACATCACCGGGGCCGCCCTGGGGGCCCAGCTCGACCTGGCGAACGTGGACATCCAGACCACCACCGCGGGGGCGCAGAACGGGGATCTCTACGTCGACGACGTGGTGAACTGGAGCAGCGTCAACCGGCTGACCCTGAGCGCCCACAACGACATCTGGATGAACAACGTCATCACCAACACGGGCGGGGGCAGCCTCGCCCTCCGGGCCGACTCGGACGCGAGCGGCGGCGGGAACGTCTTCTTCGCCGGGATCGGCCACGTGAACATGACGGGCGGCGGGATCGTGTCGATCTTCTACAACCCGCCGGGAGGGTACGTCTCGCCGACGGACTATTCGAGCCACGTCACCGGCGTCACGCCGACGGCCTACATGCTGGTCAACGACGTGAACAACCTCCAGAACATGGGCACCAACCTGGCCGGCGTCTACGCCCTCGGGACGAACATCGACGCGAGCGCGACCGTCGGCTGGAACGCCGGCGCGGGGTTCGATCCGATCGGTAACTATTCCGCCGGGCAGGAATTCACGGGCATGCTGGACGGGCTCGGCCACACCATTACCAACCTGTTCATCAACCGGGGCAGCGAGAGTTACGTGGGCCTCTTCGGGAGCGCCACCGATGCCGTTGCGGCGACGATCCGGAACGTGGGGCTGGTGAACGTGAACATCACCGGCGGCTTCCAGACCGGCGGGCTTCTGGGGCGCGTCAGCGGCACCGTCAGCAATTGCTACGTGACGGGCACGGTCACGGGGGGAACAAACAACACCGTGGGCGGGCTGATCGGACTGGGGGCCGGCAGCACCATCAACTCCTACAGCACCGCCACGGTGAGCGGGAACACCTACGTGGGCGGGCTGATCGGGGCGAACTACGGTGCCGCCAGCAGCGTCAGTTACTGCTACAGCACCGGCGCCGTCAGCGGCAGCAGCGACGTGGGCGGCCTGTCCGGGTACAACGCCGGCAGCATCACCAACAGCTACTGGGACACGCAGACCTCGGGACAGGCGACCAGCTACGGCGGCACGGGGAAGACCACGGCGGAGATGAAGCAGCAGGCCACCTACGCCGGGTGGGATTTCGTGAACACCTGGGCCATTACGGAAGGCGTCACCTACCCGTCCATTGTCGGCATCGCGGGGCAGCCGCCGGGGCCGGTTCCGCCACCACCGCCCCCACCGCCTCCGGACGGTGAGTCCTCCACGACCGTCCCCCCGGCGGCGGTTTTCGAGGGCGGAAACCTGGCGACGGCCAATACCGCCGTGGCCCTCACGACAGTGTCCGAATCATCCGCCGCAGCGGCGGGCGACGGGGGTGCCGCGCAGCAGGAAGAGCAGGAGCAACCGGAGGACAGCGCAGAAGGGGAGCGGAAAGGCGATGAGAAGCAGAGGGACGACAAGAGGACGACGTTTTGCAATTAGCATCCTGGCGCTGTCCTTTGCGCTGATCCTGGGCGGGGTGTCCTTTGCCGGCGTCCAGGCGGGAACGGTCACCCACCTGAACGGGCCCCTGTTCGCCAAGAAGGCGGACGGCTCGACGTGGGTGCTCTCCGTCGGCTCCGTGGTCGAGGAGGGGGACGTCCTGGTGACGGAAAAGGAAACCCATGCCCGGATCCGCTTCGTCGACGGCGCCGAGGTCGTCCTGCGGTCGCGCACCCGGCTGAAAATCGCCGGTTACCGCTTTGACCAGGCCAGGCCGGATCGGGACAGCGCGGTTTTCAACCTGTTCCAGGGGGGAGTCCGGTCCGTGGTCGGGCTGATCGGGAAGCGGGGAAACCAGGGTGCGTACCGCCTGTCGACGGAGACCGCCACGATCGGCGTCCGCGGGACCGTCTACGAGAGCAGGATCTGTGCGGGCGACTGCGGTCCCCTCCCGGACGGCGTGTATTTCTACGTCATCGAGGGAGCCATCGAGGTCACCAACGCCGGCGGCTCGCAGACCTTCACCGCGGGCCAGTACGCCTACGTGCAGGACGCCTCGACGCTGCCCAGGCTCCTGCCCGGCGACCCGGGCCTCGACTTCTCCCTGCCTCCGGAGTTGGAATCAAGCCCCGCCAATGTGGACGTGAGGACAATGGACCGAGGCTGCACGGTGCGCTGACCTAAGAAAAGGTGTCTTTTTAAAGGTGTCAGATTTATTTTTGCAACGCAGCAAAAATGGGCTCCGAAAGCCCTCGAAAGGGGGACAGATTTCAAATCTGTCCCCCTTTTTCGTGAGGTGCACGGCGTATGCTGCGTTGCAAAAATAAATCTGACACCTTTTCTTGCCTTTTCTTGTATCTGCATATTGACATGGAAACGAAATGTATTCATAAGGTCTGAACAA